>JAJTBP010000415.1 GCA_021286825.1 Marinilabiliales bacterium
AAACGCTCGACAATCTTCAAAAGCAATTTCCTGAATGGAAAGAAGAGGATAAGGGCTATGACAGCCATCACGGCAAAGGTCCCCATGGCCGCCAGATATATCGCGATCCTGGGATGAAGTTGTGCCTCGAGCAGATATTGTCTGATGTAATCGTATAGAACTTGCATATGGAAGGACTTTGGTAACTGTATTAATTCATTAAATTTGATCGTGACAAAAGTAACGAAAGATGCTTTAACTCCAATCCGGATGATGCACCTGCAACATCCAGTCTGATTCAGTCATTCCCGAACAAAATCTCAGTGCTATGAAAAAATTTTTACTGCTCATCCTGTTGTTTCCATGGCTAGGCCTCTCCCTGCTTCAGGCTGTCAATCCTTTTGAAACCGCCTTTTCTGATGGGGTACTCCGGTACGATTACCTTTTGACCGGTAACAACAAGACCCAAAAGGTGATTGAGATGCAAATCAAGAAGGAAGCTTTTTGGGGTGGATGCAAAAAATTGGCTGTTGAGGCGGCAACTTTGGGAACCTACCGATTCAATGTCACCTCTGCAGAAAAGGGAACATTGCTGTATAGCCAGGGTTTTTCGCCACTTTTTCAGGAATGGCAGACAACAGCTGAGGCAAGTCGGATGGAAAGGGCCTTTTATCAGGTCATCAGATTTCCATTCCCCAGGCAAAAGGTGGAATTGTCCATCGAATGTCGTGACAAGCAGGGCCATTTCCAGGTCATTCATCAAGCGGTAATTGATCCGGACAATTATTTTATTCTGGCAGAGAATCCATTAAAGCCGGCCGTAACGACCCTCAGAAAATCGGGTGATCCTTCCCGTAAGATCGATGTGGCCATTCTGGCTGAGGGATACCGTGCGGATGAAATGGATAAGTTCAGGCGAGATGCCAGCCGTCTTACGGATACCCTTTTCCATACGGAACCTTTTGCATCCGAAAAAGACCAATTCAACATTTATGCCATTGAAACCCCATCGGTTGATTCAGGTACGGGTGTGCCTGGTCGAAAGATCTATCAAAATACAGTCTTCAACAGTACATTCTACACTTTCGATATCGAACGGTACCTGACCACTTCCGACATGAAAGACATTGCCGACATGGCTGCTTGCGTGCCCTATGATCACTTGATCGTATTGGTCAACTCAAAGATCTATGGTGGTGGGGGTTTCTATAATTTTATCTGCGTCTGCACAGCTGATCATCCCTTGACCCCCAAGGTTTTCGTTCATGAATTCGGCCATGCCTTCGCTGGTCTGGGCGATGAGTATTACAATTCGGAGGTAGCCTATCAAGACTATTACAACCTGAAAGTGGAACCCTGGGAACCCAATCTTACCACATTGGTCAATTTTAAGGCAAAGTGGCAGGATCTGGTACAAAAGGGAACTCCGGTTCCAACACCCAGGACCCCTGAATATGAGAACAAAGTGGGCGCTTTTGAAGGAGGGGGTTACATGACAAAGGGGATTTACAGTCCGATGCAGGATTGCCGGATGAAATCGAACAGACCGGACAAATTTTGCCCGGTCTGTCAACAGGCCATCCGAAATGTGATCAGGGCCTGCACGGAATAAACAACTGCTTAAACGTTGTCTGCTTTGTTCTTGAGTGCTTTTTGCTCCATTCGGTAAGCGGCAAGCAGGCCTGCTCCGCCACAGAGGAAAATCATGGAGAAATAGGAGGCAACCTCATCCAATCCCATGTTCACGAGGATATTGGCGAGCAGAATGCCGAGACCCACACCGACCATCAGCATTCCCCATTTCAGGATGGTTCCGGTAGATGCTCTTTTTTCAGATTCAAAAAGCTTGGGGTCAGCCCCTTTTTCAATCAGAGAGAGTCTTTCCCTGTTGCGGGCGGTTACAGTTACGTATACTACTCCAAAAATCATGGCGAAGAAAGTCAATGGAACTAAGATGGCTACTAACATGGCGATCTGATTTAAAAGTTAAACATTTGCCCATTTGACGCAGGCTTCTTTGCCCGGTTACAATCGATCGCAAAAAAATGCGGTTAACGGAAATCAGCAATTGCTCCCGGGTGGGAACTCTTGTTATCTAGGGTATAGAAAAATGCCTTCAGCCATACGGGCGATTCATCAATGGAAAATTTTATTGTTATTTTTATATCTGATTTTGTAACCGATGGGTGTAAGGATGTGTCAAATGGGTGATGGAAGCAAAGAACGACTCATATTACATTGATGCAGTGCTGAAAGGTAATCCCGAAGCCTTCGCTCCACTTGTTGACAA
>JAJTBP010000416.1 GCA_021286825.1 Marinilabiliales bacterium
CCGCCAAAGGATGAAAAAGTGAGTCGCATCAAGAGTCGTGTTCCATCTTTCCGCCAAAAATGCCAATCGGTAGTGAAGGGATTTCTGATGCTCAGAATGGAAGCAAACAGCTGAAAATCCTGTTGAAAACCATTTGGGAGCTGGCCCATCAATTCCAACAGCTTAAACTTAACCTCGGTCTGGTCCAGGAAGGACAAGGGAGTGAGCTTTCCGATCACCTCTTCGGCCGTATAGCCCAACATCTTTTCTGCAGCAGCGTTGATGGAGCGGATGATCCCCTTTTCGTCTGTGGATACAATCGCCAATCCGGCATAAGCCACAATGGCATCATTCAGATTGGCGAGTTTGGCCAGTTCCAATGTGCGCTCTTTCAACAACCATTCGAGCTGCTGATTGCTTTGTCTGAGCGCATCTTCCGCGCTTCTTCTTTTGAGTGCAACAGCTGCAATCTGTCCGAAGGGCCGAAGCATTTCCTCAACAGGCAGCAACTGTCCCTTTTTGAAACAAGCCAACATCAGTCCCATCAGTTCCAGATCCGTCGTCAAAGCCATCCCCACCATGTTCTCCAGTCCTGTCAAGGTTTTCAACTGATTGCCCAAGGCATCCGGAAGATAGCCCAGGGTCGCCTTTTCAACAGAATCGGTGTAAAGGACGGTATTGCCAATGAATCGTTGAGCGGTCTCCGCTTGCAAGGGTATGCGCTTGTTCAACAATCCACCCTCGACAAATGGGCTGATGGCTGATAGGATCTGGGGATGATCGGAAACCCGCCGAATGACCACTTCAGAAGAATCGGGAAGGAAAGAGGCCAAAAGAATGAATTCGGCCCCAGTAAACCATTTGAATTGGTTGAAGACATATTCCTCCATGCTCTCCTCTATCGGGAAATTGGAGAGATTGGCAATGAATTCCCGTAAAAAAGCCGTAATCTTCTTCTTGTCCGAGGAGGAGGCTTTCAATTCCGATGAACCGAATGGTGTGTCGGTCTGCTCAGGATGGGATAAGGTAACCACCGATTCTCTCCATTGCATCAATTCTCGCTCAATGGACTCCTTCTCTGCACGCAATGTTTCATTCTCAGACCGTGATTGTTCAAGTAAACGGATCAACTCTTCCGGTGGGATTTGCAATCCCTGAACTTCGGTCACGGAACCTTTCGACATGTTCTTCACGATCTTCAATTTCGTATGATGGGTCACCGATTGTCTTTCGGATCACTCATTTTCATTCTTTAGATTCAATCATTGGGCCAAAAGCCCTTTCCCAATCTTTGTGGACTAAATTCTGAATGGGATTGATTTCCAACCGGATCTTGGGTCCAAAATTTCCTTGGCACTTGCTTGGGTAAGCGGGAACAATCAATCGCCGGATCCCTGTCAGCCCCAATTCCGGAGAAGCCAAATGCATTTCGAACGTGCAACCGGCCGGCAGGATGGTCTGTTCCTTTCCAGAGGCCCAGTCCCCCAAACAAACTTTTCGATCATGCTGGAAGAGAAAGGGTGATTTGGGTGCCGATCCCCTGTTTACTGTTTATTTGCAATTCGCCCTTGTACAGTTCGACCAGCTTTTTCACAATAATCAATCCAAGTCCGGATCCCTGCTGTTCGTAGAAATCCCTGTCAAACTGCATGTAGGCACCAATCCGTTGAATATCGGCAGCACTGATTCCTCTTCCGCTATCCTCTACGTTGAGATGAAACTTGCCATCCATCATTTTACAGGTGATACGGACCGGTGTACCGGAGGGAGAGAACTTGAAGGCATTGTCGGCTATTTCCTCCACGATCTTTAAAAAATCTGATTCCCTGAGCGCCACCTTGCAATGTTCGGTTTTAAGAACCAAATCCTGAATTCTTTGGTAACGGGAAGCGATCTCCATCACTTTGTCCCGGCAAAGTTGTTCCGGCTGATTCAGTTGATAGTCAATAACTTCGTCTCGTTGATCCGTGATCAACTGAATGTACAACAAATAATTTTGGATCAACCGCAACAGGCGCATGCCGCTTTCGAAGATGGTACGACCCACTCCCGACAATTCCTGATGAGAAACCGAATCCGGAAAGTCCATGAGCAGCTGGCCATATCCAATGATTCCGTTCAGGGGTGTCCTCAGTTCGTGGGGTAGATGCCGAATGATTCTTTCCCGCAATTCATTAAGGGATTCCTCGTGTCGCTCTTTGATCTCATCTGACTTTTTCAACCGCGTATGGACGACCCGAAGCAACTCCTCCCTGGTGTAAGGCTTGGTGAGGTAA
>JAJTBP010000056.1 GCA_021286825.1 Marinilabiliales bacterium
CGAACCCACGACCCATTGATTAAGAGTCAATTGCTCTACCAGCTGAGCTACGGAGTCGTAATGGAGGTGCAAACATACTACATTTTTTCCACCTCCAAAAGCTGAAAGCCTCAATTTTCTTGATTTTTTACCTTGGAAACACTTTTGGAAGAACTTTCATCCAGGGATATTCCTTTGACGCTTCTCCGCCTAAGCTTTCCAAGCCCTGGAATCCATCTGGGCACCTCGGCCTGGTACTGAAGGTAGGCTTTTCCGAACCTCCTGAGCAGTGAGGGCTCCTCATAAAACAGGAAATAGGTGTGATTGATCAGGAAAAAGAGGATCATCCACCACAGGATGGGGAGGGATCGAAACAAGACCGATTCGCCAGCCAAAATGGTCAGGACTCCCAGGATCATGGGATTGCGCACGTGATGGTAGAGGCCGGTCGTGACCAGATTCCGGGTCGGCGACCAGGGGGCCAGCGTGCCTCTTCCCTGTACAATCAGCTTGGAAATGGTAAGGACCAATGGTATCAGTCCACAGAGGATCAGCAGGAGACCAGCGAGGGTTGTGAGGAGTCCCGACGGTCTCAGTTGATGCCCGATTGCCATGGGTACCAAAATCGTCACCGTCACCGGAAGGATCAGTGACAGCAAATTTTTCAACACAACTTTCATTCCTTTCCCGTTTGGTAATCCTGGAAGGTGCGATTCGGAAGAGCCACTTACCGTCTGCGGATGGTCTGTTGCCGGTTGACTGCCATTTCCAGCGCAAATGAGGCAGGACCGATCTCGCGGATACGGCGGATGCAGGCAGCTCTATCTGAGTTGAAAATAAAACCAAAAGCCTTTGCAATGAATGCGTTGTATTTTTTGCACTCCTCCAATGGCATCAGGGTGCAGTCGGCACAGCTGTTGTATTGATGTTCCAGATTGCATTTTCTGACTTCACACCAACTGGCCTTTTCATTGTTGGCACATCCCGGACATTTGCCTTTCAGGTAGGAACGGCAGCTGCCGCAGTAAAGCCCGCATTTGGCCACCAGCTTCACATCCGGCGTTAAGGGTTCCTGAATTTTTTCTGTCATGACCTCTTTTGATTTAGTTGTGCAGGTTTGTTAACATAAAGCTAGACAAATTATTTGAGAATTCCCAGTCCTTTGAGAACGGACTTGGTCAGCTCCTTTCGGCACGGCCCAAAATCGGGATTGATCACACTTCGGGGCTTGGAGAGGCGCGTGGCAAAGAACCAGACGCCCTCTGCCTTTTCCACATAGCCTACCCACCAACCGGTGTCAAGGCCGTTGAGACGGGTCCATCCGGTCTTGGCATGGATGGTATAATCGTTCCCTCTTTCGGTGATCATGGTCTCCTTCACGGTGCGCATGTTGCGCGCAGAAAAGGGAAGTTTTTCCTCGTAAAGGGCTACAAGGAAGCGGATCTGTCCTTTGGGAGAGATGGCGAGCGGACCAAGATTCCAGAAATCCTCCCCAGGATAGGAGGTATCGGCATTGCCATAATTGCATCTGATCAGGTAGTCGTGGTAGCGATCCCTTCCCACTTTGCCCGCCATCTCCAGAAATGCCCAGACTGCGGAAGATTCAAAGGCTTCCCTGGCGGTCATGTCGTGGTAGATTTCGGGCCGATAACCGTACAAGGTGGTATCGGTCTGCCCAGGCCAGCGGATCACCTCCTGCGCATCCCGTATGACACCTGTCTCCAGAGCGATCAGCAGGTTGGGAATCTTGAAGGTGGAAGCGGGCAGAGAGGCCATGTCGGCATCCGCCGGATCGCTGCATAGAAATTTCTTCTGCTGGTAATCATAGAGGGTACAGCTTCCGCTGAAGGGGCAATGGGACAGTTCCGGCAGGCGGATCTCTTGTCCCCTCAGCAATGTTGGGGGAAAGAGGATCAGAAGGCCGAACAGGCGGATCATGGTTCTTCCAATGGCTGACAGAAGCCACCCATGGATCCGCCCTGCGATCCGCGGATGCGGAAAAAAATAAAAAATCAGTTTGTTCCTCATGATTTGAGCGTGGGCAGGAAGTTGGGTTTGACCCGGTTGTTGGAATGCTGCTCATAGGCATAGGCCATGGCGAGGAGTGCAGGTTCGGAGAAGGATTTGCCAAAGAAGGAGAGGCCGATGGGTAATCCGCGCACCAGGCCCATCGGAACGGTAATGGAGGGATATCCAAGGATGGCAGCCGGAGTATAGGCGCCGTAGCCGGTCCAGAAATCGCCGTTGACCGGGTCTGTGCACCAGGCAGTTCCGGAGGCTGGTCCGCAAAGGGCATCGAGTTGGCTAGCCTGCAACAGTTTGTCAATGAATTCTTTGAGTTCGTTGATTTTGCGGTTCGCTGCCAGGTATTCCGGATTGTCGAGGCCTCTCATCTGTTCGGATGCCTCCAGGATCTCCTGTTTGAACCAGGGCATCGCAGCGGCTTCGTTTTCCCTGTTGAAACGGATCACATCGGCCAGTGACTTCACCCCGGCTCCGGCGCTGGCCAGATAATCGTTCAGTCCTTGCCGGAACTCGTATTTCATGCGTATCAACTCTTCCTTACCGTATTCGGCGGTTTTGTCCATGAATTCCACCTCCACCAGGACGGCTCCGGCGGCTTCCAGTTGGGAGATTGCCTGTCGGAGGATCGCATCGACGCCTTCATGGTGGTGCAGGTAGCTTTTCTCGATCCCGATTCGCTTTCCTTTCAATCCATCGGACTTCAGAAATCGGGTATAATCGCCTGTCGGCGGAACGGAGGGGTCACACTTGGCATCTTTGGGATCGGGTTTGGCCAAAAAAGAGAGGAGCAAGGCTGCATCGGTGACCGTACGGGCCATGGGTCCGGCAGTATCTTGTGTGGAGGAGATGGGGATGATGCCACTTCGGCTGACCAATCCCACGGTAGGTTTGATGCCCACCACTCCATTCATCGAGGCGGGACAGGCGATGGAGCCATCGGTTTCGGTGCCAATGGCCAGCATGCATAGGTTGGCAGAGACAGCCACGGCCGAGCCGGAACTTGAACCGCAGGGATTCCGGTCAAGCACATAAGGATTTCTTGTCTGACCGCCGCGACTGCTCCAGCCACTGATGGACCGTGTGGAGCGGAAGTTGGCCCATTCACTCAGGTTGGTTTTGCCCAGCAGGATGACACCCGCCTCACGCAAGGCCCCCAATAAATAGGCATCCCGGGAGGCATGATGACCGGCAAGGGCAAGCGAACCGGCTGTGGTCTGCATCTGATCGGCAGTGTCGATGTTGTCCTTGATCAGGATGGGGATGCCATGCAATGGTCCCCGCAGATGACCGGCTTTGCGTTCCTCGTCCAGCTGACGGGCAAGATTTTCGGCATCCGGATTGGTTTCGATGACCGCATTGAGCGTAGGGCCTGCCTTGTCGACCGCTGCAATTTGCTTCAGGTAATGACGGGTCAGTGCCAGATAGGTAAGTTGACCCTTGGCCACCATTTCCTGGATTTTTACAACCGTCAGCTCGTCGATTTCCGGCAGGGGATCGGCGGAAGCCTTGGCAGCGGATCCGCCGGGGGATTGACAAGATAAAACCGGAAGAGCAATCAGCGGAATTCCGCTGACCAGCATGTTTCTGAAGAAGATTCGGCGTTGCATGGGATGATTTGTTGGGTGTATCAGTTGGAACTTAAATGGAATGATTCCGGCCGATGGGGCAGGGAGACCGATCGTACCACTGTTCAAAAGTGTCTGCCCACCGTTGGCCCTGGTTTTATGTGGTAGGATTGCAACGGACCTTTGCCAGGCATCTTTGCGCAGCATGCCGTCCATTCTTCCTTTCCATTACAAGTAAAGATACAACATTCGTCGGGAGTGTCGGATCACTTACCGTAAACCAGGAAAGTTTTTGGGAAGCCAACCACGGTTGGCGGATCGGTTTTGGCAAAACCACTGGTTGCCAGATTCGTTTTTCATGAGTTGGGTCCATCCTTTCGATCGTCGGATGGTCGTCTGATCTCCCCTCAAAGCATCTTTTTACCGACCCAGGTGGTAGCGAAGGTGGCAAAAGCTACCACGGAGATGGAACTGATCGGCATCAGAATGGCTGCTACGACCGGAGAAAGGTGACCGGAGAGGGCATAGGAGAGGCCGACCAAGTTGTACAGGAAGGAGATGGCGAAGCTGATCCGCACGATGCGCAACGATTTGTGGGCAAATCGAATGAAGCGGTTGAGCTGACCCAGTTTGGTGGCTTCCACAATGGCATCACCGGCAGGAGAGAAATGGTAGATGTCGTCGGCAATCGAGAGGGCCACATCGCTTTGCAGGAAGGCTCCGGCATCGTTGAGGCCGTCGCCGGTCATCAACACATTCCGGCCTTGCTTTTGCAGTTGATGAATGAAAGCCATCTTCTCCCGGGCCTGTTGGTTGAAGAACATTTTATCGACCGGAATGTAGCGGCTCAGTTTTTCCTTTTCGGCATCGTTGTCGCCCGAGAGCAAATAGATGTCGAACTTGCCGGTGATCTCCGCCATCAGCGGAGCAAATCCGTCGCGGTACTGGTTCTCTATGGTGAAGTAGCCCTTTGGCATGCCATCCAAAGCGAGGTAGACCCTAGAACTGTTTTGCTGTTCTTCGGCTTGGGAACCGTTGACATATTCCATGGAGCCCATCTTGCATGCTACCCCATCGACCGTACCAAAGATGCCCCTTCCACCGATTTCAATGAATCCCTCGGTCGGTAGTGGGGCATATTGCTGATAATTTCTGGCAATGGCGTGGCTGAGGGGATGGGTGGATTGGCGGGCGATGGAGTAGACGCTCTGCAGCTCATGGTCTGAAAGGGCGGGACCCACAAATTTTACCTTGCTGACATCGGGTTTGGTGATGGTGCCTGTCTTGTCAAATACGATGGTGTCGATCCGGACCATCTTCTCGATCACGCTGGTATTCTTCAGGTAAATGCCTTTTTTCCCGAGCAGGCGCATGGCGCTTCCCAGGGTGAAAGGCAACGACATGGAGAGGGCGCATGGGCAGGCAACGATTAAGACAGAGGTAAAGACTTTCAGGGCGGATGCCGGATCTCCCTTGTATAGCCAGAAGACCAGGCCAGCTATGGCAATCAAGAGAATGGCCAGTGTGAAGGGAGCACTTAGTCTGTCGGTCAGGTTTTCGATGGATCGGTTGCCCCGAAGTTTTTCCTCTTCCTGGTTCCATAGCTGGGTCAGATGGCTTTGTTTGACGCTTTTCTGAACCTGAATCGTGATGAGTCCACCGGTTTGCCTTCCTCCGGCATAGATGAATTCGCCAACTTCCTTGCGGATGGTGGTCGATTCGCCGGTCACAAAAGAGTAATCAATCAAGGCTGTTCCTGACAGCAGGATGGAATCGGCCGGGATGAGTTCCTTGTTCCGGATCAGCAGTGCGTCTCCTTCGGCAATATCTTCCAGCATGGTACTGGTCTCGTTCTCATTTTCTATCTTGCTGACAGCCACCGGAAAATAGGATTTGTAATCCCGATCAAAGGTGAGTGCTTCGTAACTTTTGCTTTGGTACCACCTTCCCAGGAGCAGGAAAAAGAGAAATCCGGCCAGCGAATCAGAGTACCCCGGTCCCTTCAGGGTTAGCACGTCATAGCTGGTAACCAGGAAGAGGGTAAGGATGCCAATGGCGATGGGCAGGTTGATGTTGATGATGCCCCTTTTAAGACTTTGCCAGGCAGAGATGAGGTAGTCGCTGCCGCTGTAAAAGACCAATGGGATCAGGAGGGCATAACTCATGAAATAGAGGAAAGTTCCCAGTGATTCTCCTAGCGGTGCCCTGTTCAGGTATTCGGGCAGACTGTAGAGCATCACATTGCCGAAGACAAAACCAGCCACACCGATCCGGTAAAGGAGGGCCTTGTTCCCTTTGGGACCCTCGTTGCGCTCGAGTGTCTGAATTGAGATATCCGGAACATAATGGATGGATACCATCAGTTCCACCAGCGATCTCAGGGAGATTTCACTTGTTTGGAAGGTGATCGTTACCTTTTTGGTGATGAAGTTGACCGATGAGTTGAGGATGCCTGGATGCAACCTGTTGAGGTGTTCCAGGAGCCAGATGCAGGAGATGCAATGGATCACAGGCACGTAAAAGGTCACCTTGGCCACCGGGCCCTCGCGAAACTCAAACAGTTTCTGCTGCACCTCCTCCTTGTCCAGAAAAGCGTATTTGGTGTCGTAGGAAAGGTCCTCCAGTCTGATTCCGGGGCTTTTCTCGAGCGTGTAATATTTGGTCAGTTTGTTTTCCTGAAGGATCTGATAGACCATGCTGCACCCATTGCAGCAAAAACGCTGGTTGTCTTGAATGACCGGATCCTTGCCGCAGTCGGATCCGCAGTGGACACAGGCATTATCTTGGGACATGCGATAAGATGGGTTGTCGGAAGGATGGGTCAATGGGTTGCAGTGGAGTCGTGTTCACAGCAGGAGTGTTTTACCGTCTCGGCAGAGGGCATTTTGTCGATGTTCATCTGTCTGACCGGTATCAGTTTTTCCTTGGGTGGGCTCAGGTAGGGAATACCCAGGCTGAGTCCGCGCAGGACAAAGATAAGACCGATCATGACAATCACAACCGGAACCCATTTGTTGATCTGATTTCGAAGGGTCACGCTGATGACATTGCCCAACATGGAAACGACCAGAAGCAAGGGGAGGGTTCCCAGACCAAAGAGGGCCATGTATGCGATAGAGAGATAAAAATCGCCAGTGCCGAGCGCTCCGGCTATCGCCATGTAAACGAGCCCGCAGGGGAGGAGTCCGTTGAAGAGACCCAGAATGAACAAGGCCCTGCGGTTCTTTTCCCGTAAGAGTCGCTGCATCCCCAGGCGCATGGGCTGGAATATCTTTTGCAAGGGCTGGAAGGTCATGCGGTTGAAGAGGGAAGGCAACAGCGCAAACAGGATCATCGTAACACCCAGGATGACGGAGATGGCCTGTTGGTAGCCGAGCATCTTGAAGCCACTGCCGATGGCACCGAAGAGCGCACCCATGATGCCATAGGTCACGATGCGGCCCAGGCTCCAGAGCATGCTTCCCAAAATCTTTTGCATGGTGCGGTCGCCCCGCAAGGGAAGACTCAGGGCGAGTGGGCCGCACATGCCTACACAATGGAGGCTTCCCATCAATCCCAGGACGAGGGCCGTTATCAGAATACTCATAAGGAGGTGTATTTCAGGTTGTCAGACCAAGATGGCTGCCTTTGGGAATACCCGGCAGCGATCCCGGCAGGGTGGTCAAAAGGGTCATTCCACAAAACACTCTTTTTCCACTTCAAATCGCTCATGTTTTTTCTCCCAGGAGACAAAAATCTTGTATCGGCCGTGTACCAGCCTTTCCTTGCCTACTTTGATGGAGGGGGATGTGGCGGCATGGATGGTAAGATCCCTGTTTTTGTCTGTGGATTTGAAAAAATAGAGGGAAACGGAATCGGTTAACTCCCGGATGTTTTTACCGAGAAGGATCGAAATCCCGTCTGTTTCCGATTGCACCACGATGCTGTCGCGATAGGCCAATGACCGTTGTATGGTCTGCATCTGGGTGGTATACTCGGCCCCCAGTTTGTAATGATCCTCAGAAACCAGGTCGTTGTTCTGGTGTACGGCGAAGTTGATGAACAATCCGGCCAACACAAAGAACAAGACAAAAAACAGGATGATTCCTGTACCCCAGTTGAATTTCATGTTTTCGAAACTTGCAGGATAAATTATTTGGGATCCGGTCCGATGAAATTGGTTTGGATCGTCTCAACCAGTTGGTCTCCGTTGAACAATCCGATGTGAAACGAGGTCCCTTTGCCTTTCATGGCACTCTTTTTCAATTTGATGATCACCACCGCTTCACTTTTCCCGTTGGCATTCACATGGAGTCGGTCTCCCGGAATGGTGATTTCAGCAGGAAAGTTTTCGAGCGGTTTGAGGGAGAGGTTCTTCTCTTCACCCGATTTGTTGATGACCATCAGGTTGTAGAGATTGGAGAAGGTCTCTGGATCCAGTTGTTGAAACAGCGTTCCCTGAACGCGCCAGAGGGTAACATCCAGCGTAGATCGGGTTGAAGCAGTGATGGCCAAGGCAGCTACCAGTACAAAAAGGACCATTGAATAGGCGATGCTCCTGAAATTAAAAAGGTTGCGAACGCCTGATTCTACACCCTGGTATGAGTCGTAGCGAATCAGATTCCCCGGTTTGCCGATCTTTTTCATGACCAGGTTGCACTCATCAATGCATGCGGCGCAGTGGATGCATTCCAATTGCGAGCCATTCCGGATGTCGATACCGGTTGGGCAGACCGCAATGCACTGCCGGCAGTTGATGCAGTCGCCTCCTTCGTGAACCTTGGGATTTCTGGGCTCCCCTCTTTTGAAATCATAGATCACAGAGACCGACCGGCTGTCGAGCAGCACGCCCTGCATGCGACCATACGGGCAGAAGACAGAGCAGACCTGTTCACGGAAGAAGCCATAGATCCAATAATAGAAAGCCGAGACAATCAGCATCAGGATAAAACCTGTCTGGTGTTGGGAAATTGGTTCGGAGATCAGTCTGATCAGCGCCTCCGGGCCCATGAACCACATCAGGAATACGTTGGCAAAGAAGACCGAAATCAAAAAGAAGACGATGTGTTTGGCGATCAGCCGGACTTTTCTTTCACTTTCCGATCGTTGGACTTTGGCGCCTCTTCCGTTTCCTTCAAAAAGATATTCTACCGGCCGGTAGATCATTTCAAGAAAGACCGTCTGGGGACAGGCCCAGCCGCACCAAAGTCGACCAAATACCACGGTAAACAAGACAATGGAGACCACTGTCACAGCCATCACCAGTGCCAGGATATAGGTATCCATGGCCCAGATGACTTTGCCAAAGAGATAGAACTGCCGGTGGGCAATGTCGAGAAGCATCAACGGATGACCGTTGATTTTCAGAATGGGGGCAAAGATGAGGAACAGAATGAAGACCCAACCAACGATTCTCCGCCGGTTGTACCACTTTCCGACGGGTTGCTTGGCATGAATCCGCTTGCGTTGACCACTCTCATCGATGTAGATGGGATGGTCACGAAAATCCTCTTCAGCAGGAGTGGTCATCGTTTACTTGCATTCAACGCCCTGGGGAGCTTTGGCATTCGGTGGATTGGAACCTACCAGCGTTCCCAGGATATAGGCTGTGAGACTCTTGATTTGAGCATCTGTCAGGATACCCTTGAACGGTGTCATTCCCTTTTCCGGTTTCCCTTCGTTGATCATCTTGATGATGTTTTCAGGTTTGCAACCGTTGATCCAGAAATGGTCCGTAAGGTTGGGGCCTATGGCATTTCCTTCACCCTTCATGCCATGGCAGGCAATGCATCCCTTCTCTGTGAAAAGCTTGGCGCCGGCCTCTTTGGCCTCTTTGGTGTCGATCATTGCCAGGCCGGAAGCATCGTTGTTTTGTGATTGTCTTTCCTTCTCAAACTGGGCCATCTGTTGGTTGTATTCACTCACCTGGTCCCTGCCGTTGTTGGGATAGCCAAAATAGTGGACAAAATAGAAGAGTGAGAAACCAATGGTTCCCAGAAAAAGGAGCATGATCCAATAGGGAGCAGGATTGCTCAATTCCTTGATTCCATCGTAATCATGCGACATCATAATCTGATCGTGGGTAGCTTCTTGTTTCACGGTTGAAATGTTTTTGTTTATGTTTCGGTTTGTTTTGATTTACTTCTGTCTCTCGTAAGGGATGAATGGAACATCACTGGCACAGTCACAAGACTATTTCGTCTGTGCATGGTCTGCAGGCATCTCTTTCAGTTCACCAGGTTCGAAAATAGAGGTCTTGAAATCATTCAAATCCTTCTTCGGCAATTTTACCGTCCGGTAGAGAATGATCGCGAACAAGATGACAAAGAGGAGGATGCCTGTGATGGTGTACCATTCGATTCCTTGAACGCCTGATAGTACTTCCCTAGCAAATCCCATGATTATTTCTTGGTTCCATCAGGTGTTTGTACGGCTGCCGGACTGATGTCCCTGCCCAATTTGTGCAGGTAGGCAATGACGGCAATGATCTCCTTGGTGGGTTTGACATCCACGCCGGATTGTTTCAGTTCATCCGCAATCTTTTGGGCCTCGGCCGTGTAGTTGGCTACGGCTTCTTTCTCAAATCCTTCCGGATAGGGAACGCCAAGGGTGCGCATCGCTCCGATTTTGGTTGGGATGAGGCTGAGATCTACCTCTCTTTCAGCCAACCAGGGATAGGGAGGCATGATGGTCTTGGGATTGATCTCGGTGGGTTTCAGAAAGTGGTTGTAATGCCAGATGGCTGTCTTGTAGGTAGAACTTCCGATGTATCCTGCGCGGGCAAGATCCGGTCCTGTTCTGCGCGATCCCCATTGGAAAGGATGGTCATAGACAAACTCACCAATCTTCGAATATTCACCATAGCGATCGGTTTCCCAACGCATGGGCCTGATTTGTTGTGAATGACAGTTGTAGCATCCGTTGGAGACGTAGATGTCTCGTCCGGCCAATTCGAGCGGAGAATAGGGTTTTACCGTTGCAATGGTTGGGATGTTCGATTGAATCTTCAGCATCGGGATGATTTCGACGATGCCACCGATGACCAGGGCAATGAAGACGAAGATGGCAAACCGGATCCCTTTGCGTTCCAACCAGCGGTGAACGGGTTCTCCGGATTGGGCACGGGTCTCATTGTTTACAAGCGCAGCAGCTTCGGCAGGTTCATCGGCAACCAGTTTTCCGGCAGCCACTGTCTTGGCCATGTTGTAAAGGAAGATGACAAAGCCGGAGAAGAACAGCAATCCACCTACGATTCTGAAGTGGTAAAGCGGAAGGATCCGAATGGTTGTCTCCAGGAAGATGGGATAGGCCAGGAGTCCGTCTGGAGTGTACTCGCGAAGCATCAACCATTGCGTAATGGCAGACCAATACAACGGGATGGCAAAGAGTAGGATGCCGAGTGTAGCCACCCAGAAATGGGTATTGGCCAGTTTCTTGGAGTAAAGCGGAGTCCGGAAGAGTTTGGGGACCAGCCAGTAGAACATACCGAAGATCAAACCGCCATTCCATCCCATTCCACCGATGTGGGTATGGGCGATGGTCCAGTCGGTATAGTGGCTGATGGCATTGACACTCTTGAGCGACATCATCGGACCTTCAAAGGTTGCCATACCGTAGGCGGTCAAGGCAATGACCATGAATTTGAGTCCGGCGTCGTCCCGTACTTTGTCCCAAGCTCCACGAAGGGTCAACAAACCATTGACCATACCTCCCCAGGAGGGAGCGATCAGCATGATGGAGAAGGTAACCCCCAATGCCTGTACCCAGTCGGGAACAGAGCTGAACAGCAAGTGGTGCGGACCTGCCCACATGTAGAGGAAGATGAGCGACCAGAAATGGATGATCGAGAGTTGATAGGAGTAGATGGGCCTTCCGGATGATTTGGGCAGATAATAGTACATCAGTCCCAGCCAGGGAGTCGTGAGGAAGAAGGCCACTGCATTGTGTCCATACCACCATTGGACCACGGCATCCTGTGCACCGGCATAGACCGGATAGCTCTTGAGGATGGAAACAGGTAGTTCAATTGAGTTGACAATGTGGAGGATGGCTACACCAATGAAGGTTGCCAGATACCACCAGACCGCAGCATAGATGTGCTTCTCGCGTCGTTTGACGATGGTACCAATCATGTTCACACCAAAAATGACCCAGATGGCGGCAATCAGGATGTCGATCGGCCACTCAAGTTCTGCATACTCCTTACCCGTAGTGAAGCCGGAAAGCAAGGTCAGGGCTGCGAGAACAATGATGAGCTGCCAGCCCCAAAAATGAAGCTTGCTCAGCAGGTCATTGAACAGACGCGCTTTCAGTACCCTCTGAAGGGAATGATATACGCCTGCAAACATGGCATTGCCAATGAAGGCAAAAATCACGGCATTGGTATGGACGGGTCTGACCCTTCCAAAGGAGGTGAATTCAATACCGAGGTTGAAAACGGGAAAGGCAAGCTGAAGCGCCGCCAAAAGTCCGACGATCAAGGCAACCGCTCCCCAAACCAGCGTGGCGAGGATAAAATTCCTTACAATCGCATTGTCATAATTGAATTTTTGTACTTCCATAATATAGGTTTACTAATCGTTCTGTTAGTCTGTTGATTCAGGGAGCCTCTTCCTGTTCCTCCGGTTCATCTTCAAAAAGTATCCTGACCGAGGGGGTATAGTTGTCCTCATATTGTCCAGATTTGACAGCCCAGATGAAAAGCGCTAAAAAGATCAAGGCGGCGATCAGGCTGACTCCAATCAGAAAATAGAGAATGTTCACTCCTATGCTAAATTTCTTATGTTACCGATGGGCTCAACAAATTTCAAATTTTTCTGCCCCAATAATTATACTGATTGTCTTTCGTTATTTTTGCTCTAAACCGCATATGCCCCCCTGGTTTCAGGGGTAAAAAGTCAGATCAGTCGCTCAAAAATAATAATTATTTTAAATAGTCACATGAAAGAGCGATTTTGACCCCCTCCGGAAACGGAGTAGACCAGGTTCCAGGCCTTCGGGTTGTCTTTTGGATTTAACTACTACTAAATTAGCTGTTTAGATGAAAAATAAGTCAGTTTTTCTGTTCATTTTGCTCATGCATTTCATTCGCTTGGAGGCCGTGGACAGAAATTTAGAATCATTACAAATATTATCTGTGCATTGTGATGGGTGGCTCTCACCCTCGATTGAAGCGGTGATGCCCCCCCGTTTCAGCTGGCAGGTTTCCTCTTCCAGGCGCAACGCCAGACAATCTGCTTATCAACTGGAAGTGGCTTCGGCAGAGGCTGCATTTCAGGGTAAGGAAGCCTTCCTCTGGGACAGTGGCAAGATGCTTTCTGCTGAAAGTCAGCATGTGGTGTACCAGGGCCCCTCATTGCCGGTCAATGTCTGGATCTTTTACCGGGTGACCGTTTGGGATGATGCAGGAAAATCGTGCAAGAGTGGAATCCAGCGTTTTCGCCTGACAGTACCCGGAAAGGGACATTGGGATGCGAAATGGATCGGCTCGAAAACAGGTTTGGATACCCTTCCTGCCAAGGGATTCTTTTCGGGAGCCAAAGAGGAGGGAAATCTTGGTGATCGGATCCACCATGACGGCCGATCTCTGCTGCTCAGGCGATCCTTTGAGATCAGGAAAAAATTGAAATCTGCCTGGGTCGCAGCCACCGGACTCGGATTGTATGAGCTCTTCATCAATGGTCGAAGAGTGGGGGATCAGGTATTGTCTCCGGCAAAGAGCCCTTACCACATGCAGATTCTATACGACAATTACGACGTGACCGATTGGTTGAAGAGGGGTGAAAATGCGGTGGCCTTTCATGTGGGGAATGGTTGGTACAATCCCTACAAAAAATGGTGGCAGGAGTATCGGATGCAATGGTTCGGGTCGAAAAAAGCCATCCTGCAGTTGCAACTGACCTTCGAAGATGGTAGCTGTGAGTCGATTGTAACGGATGAATCCTGGAAAACCCTTCCCGGACCGGCTTTGTTCAACTGCATTTACGATGGGGAGCTCTTTGATGCCAGAGAAGAACCGGAGGGATGGAAAATGCCGGGTTTTGATGATCATTTGTGGAGCCGGGCCGTCACAAAGAAGGCTCCCTTGGGTCGGCTCACCCCAACGGACATGCCGCCCATCCGGGTGGTGGAAACCAAGCGACCGGTTGGGATCACCTATCCCCGGAAGGGTGTCGTTCTCTACAATTTTGGTCAGAACTTTGCGGGATGGGCCCGTTTTACCTTCCGAGGGAAGGCAGGGACGAAGGTTAGGATCCGCTATTCGGAGGAGCTAGACAAATCGGGCAATCTGGATGTTACCTGTAACGAGGGGGCTGGGGCTACCGCCGAATACATTTTGAAAGGAGGGGGAAAAGAGACCTATGAACCTCAATTTACCTATTTTGGGTTCCAGTACGCAGAGGTTACTGCAGAACCAGAGCTTCCTGAGTTGGACGATGCTCTGGGTTGTGTCATCCAGTCCGACAATCGCGTCACCGGTTCTTTCGACTGCGACAACGAGTTGGTCAACAAAATTCATAGGGCAACCGTCTGGTCCCAGAAAAGCAACATGTTGGGGTATCCGATGGATTGTCCGCAACGGGACGAACGTTTGGGTTGGTTTGGTGATGCACAGGTGACGGCTGAAGAGGCCCTGTTCAATTTTGATATGGAGCATTTTTACCGGAACTGGTTTGCCGGCATCCGGGAGAATCAGAACCAGGCAGACTACGACATCCCCATCATCTCGCCGAGACCTTATATGAAAGATGAAGGGGTCGAGTGGAGTTCCAGCTATCTGACGATGGTATGGGACCATTATAGGTATTATGGAGACAAGGCTCTGATCGAAGCAAATTATGAGGCAATGTGTAAATACCTGGAGTTTCTGGACCATCATGGAACGGGATTCATCCAACCCAAAGGATGGATCGGAGACTGGGGAAGCAAGGCAAAAGGATGGAAAGAGGGGGATCCCGAATCGGTGCCGACGGCCTATTATCATCTCGATGCACTGTTGCTCTCCCGAATGGCCGACGTGATAGGTAAACCGAAAGATGCCGAGAATTTTCGGCGAAAGGCCATTCAGATTGCAGATGCCTACAACCGGCAGTTCTTCCATCCTGAGAATGACAGCTATCTGGATGGAAGTCAGATGGCCAATGCCTTTCCACTTTATCTTGGACTGGTACCGGAAGGCAAGGCTTCCAAAGTCCTGGAACACCTGATTCAACAGATCGAGGTGGCCGACAGCGGCCATCTGACCACAGGTGTTCTGGGGACCAAGTACATGCCCGAAATGCTGGCAAATGTAGGTCGTGCAGAGGTGGCCTGGCATTTGATCACCCGGAAGGGATATCCCAGCTGGGCCCTGATGATGGAAAAATACAACACCATGTGTGAATTCTGGACCTTGAAACAGTCCCACAACCATGTGATGATGGGGAGCATCGACAGCTGGTTTTACGAAAATCTGGCAGGCATTCATCTGGTGGATGAACATCCTGCCTATGAACAAATGATTCTGAA
>JAJTBP010000417.1 GCA_021286825.1 Marinilabiliales bacterium
GGCAGGCAAAACACCGGGAACACCACCCAGGAGCATCCCTCTGCCACCAAATGTTTTTTCTAGATATTTGGCACCTTCGTGAATTGACATTCTACCTGCCACTTCAGACATGGGAATCAGCAGCGGGAGCGATTTGTCTGGTAATTCGACCGTCTCATAAGCCAGGCAAACAGCTTTCCGGTTAATCATGGCTTGTGTAAGAGGTTCAGAGGATGCAAAGTGGAAGTAGGTGTAAACCAATTGTCCTTCCTTGATCAACGCATATTCAGATTCGATGGGTTCTTTTACCTTGATGATCATTTCAGCAATGGCATAAACCTCTTCAATGGTAGGAAGCAATTTACCACCCGCCATAACATATTCAGCATCTGCGAAACCGCTGCCATTTCCGGCACCTGCTTGCACGTAGACTTCATTTCCGCGTTTAACGAGTTCAGAGACTCCTGCAGGGGTCAATGCTACACGATTCTCGTTATTCTTAATTTCTTTGGGTAATCCGATTATCATAACTCAAAATTTTAATGACAACGAAATTAACCAAAGTGTCACTTACCAAAAAATGACTAATTACCATAAATACCCTTCAGTTACAACATTAACGACTTTGGTGGTTTTGCTTTCAATTTTCAACCATTGTGTGAAAATGTTAACAAAAAGAAAGCAATTGAATGAATTTTCGGTCGATTTATAATTGTATCTTTGTGAATTGATAACCTGAAAAGATTAGCATGCCAACAATTTCCAAGAGAGGCGAGCTCCTTCCTGAGTCGGCCATACGCAAACTGGTCCCTTATTCGGAACGGGCAAAAGAGATGGGACGCAAAGTTTACCACCTGAATATTGGTCAACCCGATATAAAAACCCCACAACATGCGATCGAAAGGATCCGGAATTTCAATTTCGATTTGATCCCGTATGGACATTCCTATGGCAATGAAAGTTACCGAAACAAGCTGGCAAAATATTACCGTGACCGGAACCTTGAGGTAGACGCTTCCAATATTCTCATCACCACTGGTGGCTCGGAAGCCATCTCCTTTGCTTTCATGGTTTGTTTCAATCCGGGGGATGAGGTCATAATTCCGGAACCCTTTTATGCCAACTATCTCTCTTTTGCCATTGCTTGTGATGTGGTCATCAAACCCATATCTTCCTCTATCCGGAATGGTTTTCAGTTACCATCCATCAGCGAATTTGAGAAACTGATCACGCCTAAAACAAAGGGGATTTTTATTTGCAACCCAAATAATCCGACCGGATACGTTTATTCGTACGATGAACTGCTGCAACTGCAGGAAATTGTACTTAGACATGATCTTTATCTTTTGGCGGATGAGGTGTACAGCGAGTTCGTTTATGATGGAAAGACGCACTATTCTGTTTTGGGTCTTGATCAGATCAAAAATCATGTGGTAATGGTGGATTCTGTATCCAAAAGGTTTAGTGCCTGTGGTATTCGAATTGGATCGCTTGTCTCTAAAAACGATCGGGTAATCAAATCCATTGCCAAACTGGCGATGGCCAGGTTGTGTCCTCCCATTCTTGGGCAGGTAGTTGCCGAATCTGCTGTCGATTCTCCTCCGGAATATATGGAGGAGGTCTACAAAGAGTATTTGCATCGCCGTGATTATTTCATCAATGCCTTGAATGACATCGAAGGGGTCTTTTCGCCGATGCCCATGGGTGCTTTCTATTCGATGGTTGAATTGCCTATCGACGATAGTGATCGGTTCTGTCAGTGGATGTTGGAAGAATTCGAATACGAAGGGGCAACTGTCATGATGGCACCTGCCTCTGGATTCTATTCCTCGCCTGAAAAGGGTAAGAATCAGGTTCGCGTGGCTTATGTACTCAATGTTGAGGATCTGAAAGCAGCCGTGACTTGTCTGAAGGTTGCCTTATCCGTTTATCCCGGGAGGAGATAAGCAAGATCTGGTTTTGTGATTTCGAGATCTTACCGGCCTGTGCTAATTGGATACAAAAAAGGGAGGCTGCACATAAGACTGCAGCCTCCCTTTTTTATCTTCCACTTATTCGGTTTTTTACAAATCCGTAATGACTTTGTGTCGTGGAACGAGCAACTTCATCATGCTCCAGGTGAAGATGTAGGTAAAGGAGCAGACAATGAACATGATGCCATAGGCAATCTGCGGTGTTGCAGAGTAGAAATCGGTCAAGTGACCGACAAGCTGCTGAACCAGTACGCCTCCCAAACCCCCAGCCATTGCACCGATGCCAGTAACAGAAC
>JAJTBP010000418.1 GCA_021286825.1 Marinilabiliales bacterium
CACAGATTCGTGTCATTCAGACGCAATTGAACAATACCCGGCTGTATGCGCCATTCGATGGCATTGTTGCCAAAAGGTGGTTGCTCGCTGGTGACATTGCCCAACCGGGTCAGGCAATCTATTCTTTTACTGCGAAAGCCGAAAGATGGGTCATTGTTTACCTGGAGGAGACGAAGATGGCCGATATACACCTGAATCAAAAGGCTATTTTTACCATTGACGCCTATGGATCCATGGAATTCAAGGGCAAAATATTTTCCATCGGTGCCTCTACAGCCTCACAATTTTCTCTGATTCCAGCCAACAATGCCTCTGGTAATTTCACCAAAGTCACCCAGCGTGTACCCGTCAAGATTTCGATCGATACGGATGCGCAAGGAAAAAATGTAGGCAATTTGGCTTTCCTTCCGGGGATGTCTGTCATTGTGAAGATAATCAAGGATAAATGAAGAGAAGAGTAACACCTTCCCACCGAATCAGGCGTTACATCCGAAACCGGGATTCTCGATGGCATCCCAGTCATGACCTTTACAAATGGTTTGTATTGGCCAACATCATGATTGGCACGTTCATGGCCGTATTGGATGCTACCATCATCAATGTGGCCTTGCCCAAGATGATGTCTGCATTCGGTGTAGGTCTTGATACCATTGAATGGGTTCTGACAGCCTATATGCTTGCTTTGGCAGTCATGCTGCCAACTGCGGCCTGGCTTGCCGACCATTTCGGATACAAACGGTTGTATTTCATAGGATTGTTGGTTTTTACCCTGGGATCGCTTTTGTGTGGCATATCTGGAAATGAAAATCTGCTGATCTTTTCCAGAGTCATACAAGGCCTGGGTGCGGGGATCATTCAACCTTTGGGAATGGCCATCGTCGTTCGGGAGTTTCCACCCAAACAACGTGGAGTTGCAGTCGGATTCTGGACCATAGCCGCTGCAGCTTCGGTCTCCTTTGGACCACTCATCGGCGGTTATCTGGTGGATAACTTCAATTGGCAGCTCATTTTTGACATCAACGTTCCGGTTGGTATATTCGGTATGCTTACGACCCTTCTGATTCAGCGGGAGATGAAGCAAATTAGAGGAGGTAAGTTTGACATTGTCGGATTTATATCGGTTAGCCTCTTTTTACCGATCATTCTATTTGCCCTGACGGAAGGGAACGCGGTGACCAATTCAGAGGGATGGAAGGCTCCATACATTTTGGCCTGTTTTGCCATATCCATTGTGGCATTTGCCGTCTTCATCACGGCTGAACTGGTGGTCGAGAATCCATTGATTGAATTGAAACTGCTGGGGAACTACAATTTTGGCATAAGCACGTTGGTGATGTTTCTGTTCGGCATTGGAATGTTCGGCAGTACTTTTTTGCTTCCGCTCTATTTGCAAAATTCGTTGGGATACACGGCTTTGCAGTCGGGTTCCGTCTTCTTGCCGGTGGGGATCATTCAGGGAATTGTAGCTCCCATGTCGGGGTACATCAGCAGCAAGATCAATCCCAAGATTCCGATTATTCTGGGGATCTTGCTGATGTCATTCAGCTTTTATCTCAATTCTCACCTTTCCTTCCTGACCGAACATTCGGCTGTCATGATACCCTTGTATCTGCGCGGACTCGGCATGGGAGTCATCTACTCCTCACTGCTCGCAGTTTCATTGATCGATATTCCGAGAGACAAGATGGCCCAGGCTTCAGGGATCAACAACGTGGTACGGCAACTGGGTGGAAGTTTTGGTGTGGCCATTTTGGCTACCTTCCTCTCTACCCGTGTAAATTATCACGCAGACATGTATGGGGGAGCCCTTCAATCCAACAATCCTTCCTATCAGATTACGGCACGTCATATCGGCGAATCGGCAGTCAGATCCGCTGGCAGCAGCATCGCCGTGGCAAAGAAGCAAGCCCAGATGGTGATAGCCTCCAATGTCAGCAAACAGGCTTATATTGAAGGAATCAACGATGATTTCCTGATTGCATCCCTGGTTACCCTGATCGGCGGCGTTCCCATTTTTTTCCTTAGAACCAAAAAGAAACAGAAAGTAATCAAATCATAGCCATGAACCGTCATTTCTTACCGGCACTGTCGTTGTTCCTGCTGATGCATGTGGTCTCGGCCCAACGGTGCGCAGCACAAAATGTGGCTTCTGACTCATTGGAACTTACCCCTTTGATCAAACGGGTAATTGAAACGTATCCAACTGTAAAACAAGCCAATGAAGCGCTGAAAGCCGCAGACATAAA
>JAJTBP010000057.1 GCA_021286825.1 Marinilabiliales bacterium
CTCCCGCAGGTTTTGCATCGAAAATGGCTGTCCGCCAACCAGGTTGGTGCCGGCTTCAAAACGAACAAACGCCACATTTTCGGCTCCCCATTTTTCAATCACTCCCTTCAACTTGGCAGGGTCCATGTTCCCCTTGAACGGAAAGTTGCTACTGGGTTTCAGGCACTCCTCAGTATAAATCTCCTCTACGGTACCCCCACACATCTCGATATGGGCCTTCGTGGTGGTAAAGTGGTAGTTCATCGGCACCACGGTTCCCGGTTTTACAAAGCTCTTGGCAATGATGTGTTCGGCTGCACGCCCCTGATGAACCGGCAGGTAATATTGCTGGTTGAAGACATCTTTGACTGCCTTTTCCAGTTTTGTGTAGCTGGCAGAACCGGCGTAGGAATCATCCGCCAGACTCATGGCTGCAACCTGATTGTCACTCATGGCATTGGTTCCGGAGTCGGTCAGCATGTCCAGGTAGACATCCTTGTTCATGAGCAGGAAGGTATTGAAGCCAGCCTCATAGATCGCTTTGCTCCGCTCTTCTACCGGCAGGAGATTTAACTTCTGAACAACCCGCACCTTATGCATTTCGAGAGGGGTCTCCTCTCCACTGTAAAACTTAACATGATTCAGTTTCTCTGAGTTTTCCATGACAATCAAATTGTGGTAAATGTTGCTTTTTGTAAGAGAAAATCCGATCAGAATGTAAATAATGATAGGATTCCCCGCCACAATCTTACATTTCTGTCAAAAAATCAGCCACGATTTTACAAATTATTATTTTGCCATTCAATACTTTCCGGAGCGAATCAGTCCGCAGAAGCTAATTTATACTCTATACAAACAAGATCACAAACCGTCAATTGTTTCCCTTCGGAAGAGCTTTACCGAGCATTGGGTTCCGCATGAAAGGAATGGTTATCTTTGTGGAATTTTTCGGAAGAAGGAAGTACCGGACCGAACCAGCAAGTCACATCTCTATGATTCATTTTGAGAAAAACAGGTTAAAGAACGGATTGATCGTACTCGTTCACCAGGATCGAACCACCCCCTTTGTGGCGGTCAACGTCTGCTACAAAGTGGGATCGAAACACGAGGATCCTGCCAGAACGGGATTTGCCCATCTTTTTGAGCATCTCACCTTTGGCGGTACCGTGCATGTCAGCGATTTCGACACAGCCGTCCAGATGGCAGGAGGATCGAACAATGCATTCACCACCAGCGACATCACCAATTACCACATCACCCTTCCAGCGAAGAACATTGAGACCGCTTTGTGGCTGGAATCCGACCGCATGATCGGTCCGGATTTTACGGCCAAGGGGTTGGCCGTGCAGAAAAAGGTGGTCATTGAAGAGTTTCGTCAGCGCAACCTGAACAAACCCTACGGCGATGTTTGGCATCTTCTCAGGGATCTGTCCTATAAGGTACACAGTTACAGGTGGCCAACCATCGGACTGGTCCCGGATCACATCCGCAAAGCATCCCTGAAAGAGGTAAAGGACTTCTTCTATCACCATTATGCCCCCAACAACGCCATTCTGGTGCTGAGCGGGGACATCGATCCTGCCGGGGGACTCCGTTTGGCAGAGAAATGGTTTGGCGACATTCCCTCTCGGGAGATCGCTTCCCGTCAGCCGGAAACCGAACCTGTTCAAACAGAAGCGAGGACCCTGACTGTCACCAGGAAGGTTCCCGTCGACACTTTCTATGTTGCATGGCCGATGGCCGCACGTTCCGAGAAAGCCTTTTACGCATTGGACCTTCTTTCCGACATCCTGTCCAACGGCAGTTCATCACGGTTCGAAACACGGCTGGTGAAAGAAGAGAAGATTTTTACGGAAGCCGATGCCTTCCTCACTGGTGAAAATGAGCCCGGATTGTTTGTGGCAACCGGAAAAGCCGCCCCAGGAGTGGATATCCAGGAGGCGATGAACCGGATGCTGAAGGAACTATTCCTCACCACACGGGAGAAGATTTCGGCTTACGAACTGGAAAAAGTGCAGAACAGGGTGGAGTCGGACCTGCTCATCAACGAAATCGGTTATCTTGAAAAAGCGGTACAGCTGGCCTCCTTCGAAGTCCTCGGTGATGCATCGCTCATCAACAGGCAAGCGGAGATGTACCGAAGCATCACCCCGGCCGACCTGCAAGAAGTTGCAGAGCTTACTTTAAGAGCTGAAAAGCAGAATACACTGCTTTACCTATCCCATAAAAAGTCAAAAAAATGAAGCCCGACAGAACCACTGCCCCACCCGTTCATGGCGTGGACAAGATTGAATTTACGGAACCCTTCCGCAGGGAGTTGAAAGGAGGAACGACCCTCTTTTCCCTTCCGGGAGAGGCACAGGAGGTGGTAAAGCTCGACATGATCTTCCAAGCGGGCAACTGGTATGAAGCTGCCAAACTGCAAGGGGTGATGGCCGCTTCCATGATCTCTGAAGGCACTCCCGGCAAGAGTGCGCTGGACATTGCCGACAGGATCGACTTCTTAGGGGCCCAGTTCAGTTCCGTGCCCCACTACGACAACAACTATGTCTCACTGCTGGCGCTCAAGAAACACCTGCCACAATTGCTGCCGTTGCTGGGAGAAATGCTTCGGGAAGCCAACTTCCCCGAGAAGGAATTTGAGATCATTCGCCAAAAGAAGAAACAGAGGGCCATCATCGATCGTGAAAAGGTGGGGCTGCTGGCCCAGCGGCATTTCCTTCGCGAACTGATGGGTCCGTCCCATCCGTATGCCCCCATCGATTCACCCGATCGGTACGACGAAGTAACGAGAGATGGTTCCTTCCAACATTACCGGCAACATTACAATGCCGCCAATGCCACCATTTTCCTGTCGGGCGACATCGACGAAACCGTCGAACGGTTGATCTCAGAACACCTGGGTGATGCGTGGGGAGAGCAGTGCCCATCTCTTCCCAATCGCTCTTTTCCGGATGCCTCCCCCGTCGGATACCAGTTCCTTGAAAAGAAGGACGCCAATCAAAATGCCTTGTTCATGGGGAAAAAGGTACCCCCTCAGGATCATCCGGATGCTGCCGCGCTCAAATTTGTCACCAGCATCCTCGGTGGATATTTTGGCTCCCGTCTGATGAGCAACCTGCGTGAGTCCAAGGGCCTGACCTATGGCATCTCTGCTTCTGTCGTCCATTTTGTCAGGGAGACACTCTTCCTGATCCATGCCGAGATCACTGCCGCCAAGACGGATCTTGCCATTCAGGAGATCTGCCACGAATTGGAAAGGCTTCGGGCCGAGCCGGTAGAAGAGACGGAACTGGCTCCGCTGCGCAGCTATCTGATGGGAAGGATGCTGGAAGACTTTGACGGCCCCTTCGCACGGGACCAGAGTTTCATGTCACTTTACGAAGCCGGACTGCCTACCCGTCAGTTCGACCACACGCTGCATACCATCCGGACCATCACCCCCGGACAGATCCAGGAGATCGCACAGAAATACCTTGATCCGGCTTCCTTGCTGATTGTGGGAGTCGGCAAGAAATAGCCGCAGGGGTTCCGGCCACATCGGTTGATTGGCTCAGAGGGCAGGATGATATCGCTTCCCTTGCCAGCTGTCGCGCTCTTTTTGCATCCGCTCCACCAGTGCCACGAATTGATAGTTCTTCAATCCCCAGTCGGGTGCAATCACCATTCCGGCAGGCGATGAGCTAACGAAGCGTTGAATCACCATCCCTTGAGGCAGGTATTCCAAAAAGCGCACCACCAGATCGGCATACTCCTCCACCGTAAAAAGGTGAAAAGCAGAAGGGTCCTTGCGGTAATCTACCGCCATCCGGGTTCCCTTTTGAATTTGCAGTTGATGCAATTTCAGACTTTTGACCGGCAATTCAGCAAGCGTCCTTGCCTGTTCCATAAAATCCTGGTCAGTCTCGCCTGGTAGTCCCAGGATGAGATGGACACAATTGTCAATGTCCCTTTCGTGCAGCTTCTGAAGGGCCATTTTGGAAACAGCTGCCGTATGCCCCCGGTTGATCCGGAGGAGCGTCTCCTCCACAAAGCTCTCGACCCCCAGTTCAACGGAAAGATAGCAGCGTTCCTTCATTTCGGATAGCAGATCCAGCACCTCCTCACCCAGGCAATCCGGACGTGTGGCAACGACGAGTCCGATCACCTCCGGATGGCTGAGCGCCTCTTCGTACGCCTCGCGAAGCACCTTTACCGGGGCATAGGTGTTGCTGTAGGCTTGAAAATAGGCAAGGTAGCGCATCGTCGGATATTTGGATGCAAAGAATCCGATTCCTTTGTCAATCTGGCGGAGAATGGTTCCCTCCGTGCGACAGTAGTCAGGATTGAAACTCCTGTTGTTGCAATAGGTACAACCCCCGATGCCCCTCGATCCATCCCTGTTTGGACAGGTAAATCCGGCGTCAATCGATATTTTCTGAACTTTCCCTTCGAAGATGGCTTTGAAATGGGAGGAAGAATCATTGTATCGTTTCTCGCTCCCCCAAGGGAACAGTTGTTTTGTCATGTTGAGGTATTTGTTGCAAAAATAGCAGAACCGACGGATATTAATCAACAGGCGAATGTGTATAAAATTGCACGCAATCCCTTGCACAAATTTTGGTATTGAGACCCAATTGCCTTATATTCACACAGTAGAACAGCGAAAAACCAGCACCATGTTTACACCCGACGACCAGCATCAAATCACCTCCCGTGGAAGCAGCATGGAGGAGATTTCCAGGCAGATAGAGCATTTCAAAAAGGGATTTCCCTTTCTTCACCTTGTGGATGCCGCCGGCATTGGCCATGGCATTGTGAAACCCGATGAGGCGGAATGCCTGCAATGGATCCACCGCTACGAAGCGGCCTTGAAGGATGGACTTTGCCCCGTCAAATTCGTACCGGCATCCGGAGCCGCAAGCCGGATGTTCCAGTCACTCTTCTCCTTCCAGGAAGAGGCCACGAACGAGGAGAAGGCTGCAGCCTTGTTGATGGAGGAGAAATTCAAGGCTATTCGTCAGTTTTTTGACCGATTGCGTGATTTTGCCTTTTACCCGGTGCTCGAAAGCAACCTGAAACCACTGACCAATGGGCAAGGCACCTTGCGCCATCTGGACATTCTCGACTTCCTGCTCTCACCCAAAGGACTGAACTACGGTTTTCTTCCCAAAGGCCTACTCGATTTTCATCTGTATGGCGACATCAGCCGGACTCCGGCAGAAGAACACCTCGTCGAAGGGGCCCTCTATTGTACGGATGCTGCCGGACGGGTGACCATTCACTTTACCGTCTCCCCGGAACACCTTCCCCTCTTTCAAAGGAAATGCAACGAAGCCGCTCTTCTGCTTGGAAAAAGGTACGAGGTAACGTATGACATCAGTTTCTCAGAACAAAAACCATCCACCGATACAATCGCCGTCGATGAACACAACCAGCCTTTCCGCACGGCCGAGGGGAAATTGCTCTTCCGACCGGGTGGTCACGGCGCCCTGCTGGAAAACCTCAACGACCTGCATGCCGACCTCATCTTCGTCAAGAACATCGACAACGTCGTTCCCGACCGGCTGAAAGATGAGACCGTCCGTTACAAAAAGGCATTGGCCGGCATGTTGATCGAAAAACAAAGAGAAGTGTTCGACTTCCTGCAACAATTGGAAAGCAGGGATGATTCCAAACTGGAACAGATAATTCCCGTCGTTGCCGACTGGATATCCAGCGAATTGGCCATCGATACAGACGCAATTTTCGGACAACTGGATGTGGAGGCTAAAGTCCGATACCTGAAGGGAAAACTCAACAGACCGATCCGCGTCTGCGGAATGGTGAAGAATGAAGGCGAACCGGGAGGAGGTCCCTTCTGGGCCACACAACCCGACGGAACAGTGGCCCTGCAAGTAGCCGAAAGCAGTCAGATCGACCTGAAGAATCCGGCACAGGCAGCGCTTGCAGCCAAAGCTTCCCACTTCAACCCCGTTGATCTCGTCTGCGGTGTCCGCAACTACAAAGGAGAAAAATTCAACCTGCCCGACTTCAAAGATCCGGAAACCGGTTTCATCTCCTACAAATCGAAAGACGGGAAGCCACTCAAGGCACAGGAATTACCCGGCTTATGGAACGGCGCCATGTCGGACTGGATCACCTTCTTTGTAGAGGTTCCTGTGATCACCTTTAACCCCGTCAAGACGGTGAATGACCTGCTCAGAACAGAACATCAACCGCTTTGATACAAATTGATTAACTTTGTACCGATTTTAAGGAACCGATATGATGTGGGAAGAATCGAGGGAGAATTTTGACAACAAGGAATCTGCAGGGGTCTTCAAGCGTTACAAAAAAATGCTTCGAGAGAAACGTACGGAGTTCTTTGATGTGTCGGATTTCGAATTAATTGCCGATCAATACATCGACAACAACCAGTATTCCAACGCATTGCAGGCTTGCGAAATTGCCCTTCGTCAACCCCCCACCTCCATCCTGGTCAAAATCAAAAAGGCGCAGATTTTGCTCTCCCAGCTACGACTCGACCAGGCACTCTCGCTGCTCAAGGAGTTGGAGGAGATTGAGAATGCCAACTCCGATGTGCTGATGATGCTCGGTACTTGCTACAACATCAAAGGCAACCAACGGCTGGCCAAAGACTATTTCAAGAAGGCCGAGTCCTATGCCTTTGAAGAAAAGGATGAATTGCTTTACAACATCGGCATTGCCTTCATCCAGACTTCCTCGTACGAGGAGGCCTTGATCTATCTCCGCAAGGCCCTGGAGGAGAACCCTGAACATGAACCGGTGCTCTATGATCTCGCCTTCTGCTTTGAAAAGGTGGGAGAAGATCAGCTGGCCATCGAATATTACAACAAATACCTCGACAAGGATCCTTTTTCTGAATCTGCCTGGTACAACCTGGGGATCATCTTCAACAGACAGGAGGAGTATGACAAGGCCATCGATGCCTATGACTTTGCCTTGGCCATCGATCCCGGCTATGCGGCAGCGATCTTCAACAAAGCCAATGCCTTATCGGCCCTTGAGCAATTTGAAGAAGCCATTGTGGCCTATCTGGAATATGCCGCCTTGGATCCTGATTCCGTAGAAGCCCATCTTTATCTGGCAGACAGCTACTTCCAACTGGAGGATTTTGAAAATGCTGCCCTTTGCTATGACAAGACGGTTCGCATGGACCCAACCAATCAGGATGGATGGTTCGGTGCCGGACTGGTGCTGCTGATTAACGGAAAATACCGGGAGGCTGTGAAGGTCTTCAAGAGGGCACTCGAGTTTCATGCCGAATTTGCAGAATGCCGGAATGCCCTCGCCAAAGCCTATGCAGCGCTTGAAGAGGATGCCAAGGCAGACAGGGAATTCAGGAAAACATTGGAACTGGATGTCGACATTCCCGAATACTGGCTCTCCTACTCAGATTTCCTTTTCCAGCACGACAAGTTGGATGAGTCGGTCATGGTACTCGAAGAATCTGCCGACACCGATGCCTTCTGTCCCTCCATTCAGTACCGACTGGCAGGATTGTACCTAACCATGGGCAACGAGGAGATGGCCAGAGAGAATTTACAACAGGCCCTGGCAGCTGATTTCGAATCCCAGGAAGAGTTTTTCTCCTATTTTACCGAATTCCGGATGGTGAAATGGATCAACGAGATGATCGTAGATTATGGGACCCGGGAAGCAGAAGATCTGCCATTCTGATCTTTCTGATGCCAAAGAGGGAGTTTCCAGTCGACTGACGCCCGTTTCATCCCATCCGTTTTGATAACCTTCCGGGGATCGCACCGGACCTACTTGCTACCCATGACCGCAAAAAACGCCTACGGCCTCATCGGATATCCCTTGTCCCACTCCTTTTCCAGGAGATATTTTACTGATTTTTTTGAAAAAGAATCGATCGATGCCGTTTATCTGAATTTCGAGATCAGTGATCTGGCCCGCTTGCCCCAAATTTTGGATGAACATCCCAACCTGGTTGGTTTCAACGTCACCATCCCGCACAAACAGGCCGTTCTCGCCTTTTTGGATGAGATCGACCCCCTTGCGAAAGAGATTGGCGCGGTCAATACCGTTCGGATCGAGTGGAAGGAGGGCAAGCGACAGTTGCACGGATTCAACACCGACTGGACGGGTTTCCGCAACTCCATCCAACCCCATCTGAAACCTTCTCACCATAAGGCCCTTGTCCTGGGAACCGGGGGTGCCTCCAAGGCGGTCGTGGCAGCGCTGAAGGGACTCTCCCTGGTGCCCCTGCTGGTCTCCCGTGAGGCCAAAGAGGGGATCTGCATCGCCTATGCCGACCTCACTCCGGAGATTCTGAAAACATACACCGTCATCATCAACACCACCCCTCTGGGAACCTTTCCAAAAACGGAAGGCTGTCCGGAGATCCCCTACCAGGAACTGACACCAGACCATCTGCTGTACGACCTTGTCTACAATCCCCCGTTGACCCGTTTTCTGGCACAGGGGGAGGAAATGGGGGCAACGGTGGTCAATGGTTTGAAGATGCTGGAGTTGCAAGCCATCGCTGCCTGGGAAATCTGGCAAGAGGGAAGGAAAGGCTGAGGAAAAAGAATCATCCGTCAGCGGGAAGAATTCGGTTTAGATCCGGAGATCGTCGGGGTAACCCACATCCGCCAGGAAGAGTCCCCGGGCATCGGCGCTGGCACCAGCCTTACCGCGGTCTTTGGATTCGATGACCCCACGAAAACCTTCCAGGGAAAGTTTACCCTGGCCAACCGCCAAAAGCGTACCGACGATGGCGCGGACCATGTTGCGCAGAAACCTGTCGGCCCGGATGGTAAATACGATCGTCTTTCCCTCTTCAGTCCAGACCGCTTTGTCGATGCGGCAGAGATTGGTCTTGTTGTCACTACCCAATTTGCTGAAACTGGTAAAATCGTTGTATTCAAAAAGTATCCGGGCTGCCTCGTTCATGCGTTGCAGATCGGGCTTCCTGTTCTCACGGCTGGCAAAGTGCTGCGTAAAGGGATCTTTCTCAAAGGAGATGACATAGCGGTATTCCCGATAGAGGGCATCGAAACGGGCATGGGCATCCGCACGGACGGCAAAAATCTCCTGAAGGGCAATGTCGGCAGGCAGGAGGCAATTCAGACGAAACAAGGTGGAATCCAGCGTCCAGAGGACCAGGTCGCTGTCGAAATGGGCGATGTAAAAAGAGGCATGAACACCGGTATCGGTTCGGCCGGCTCCCGTTACCTCCACTTGGGTTCGCTGAATCGTAGTCAGGGCTTTCTCCACCTCGTCCTGAACGGAACGGGCGTTGCGCTGCGACTGCCAACCGTGGTAGTGGGTCCCGTCGTACGAAAGTTGAATAAAATACCTCATAACTGCCAAAAAAGCGATCAAAGTTAGCAAAAATAGACGGATCGGAGAATTTGGCAGCAGCTCAGGGAATATGGCACGGTTTGTGTAGTTTAGCAAATTTACGGAAGCGACCTGAAATGTTGTCGGCAAGACTGACAGACTGTTGGGTCATTCTATTCGGAAGTGTCAGTTTTTCTGATGTTTTGGCAGTTTGTGAGTTAACATTTTTTAATAAAAAGAGTGATTTATCAACAAGGCAAAAGACTATTTTCGTAACCGTTTTAACAATATTCAAATAAACACATCCTTAAGATTATGGATCAAAAAGTTGATATTCGGGAGTTAAACGAAAAAATCCAACGCGAAAGTTCGTTTGTGGATCTTATCTCCATGGAGATGAACAAGGTCATCGTGGGTCAGAAACATTTGGTGGAGAGTCTGCTCATTGGACTGCTTTCTGACGGACACATCCTGCTGGAAGGGGTTCCGGGTCTCGCCAAGACACTGGCAATCAACACCCTTTCGAATGCAGTGGATGCCAAGTTTGCCCGTATCCAGTTTACACCGGACCTGCTGCCGGCCGACTTGTTGGGAACCATGATGTACAGCCAGAAGAAAGAAGAGTTCATGGTCAAGAAGGGACCGATCTTCACCAACTTCGTGCTGGCGGATGAGATCAACCGGGCACCTGCCAAGGTACAGTCTGCACTCTTGGAGGCAATGCAGGAGCGTCAAATCACCATCGGTGACCAGACTTACAAATTGGACCAACTGTTCCTGGTCATGGCGACCCAGAACCCGATCGAACAAGAGGGAACTTACCGACTGCCGGAAGCGCAGGTCGACCGTTTCATGCTGAAGGTGGTGCTCAACTACCCCAAGAAAGAGGAGGAGAAGCAGATCATCCAGCTCAACCTGCTGAAGAGCTTCCCCAAAGCTACGGCAGTGGTCAGACCAGCCGACATCATCCGGGCAAGGGATGTGGTCAAAGAGGTTTACATGGACGAAAAGATCCAGAAATACATCATCGACATCATCTTTGCCACGCGTGAGCCTGCCGCCCACGGCCTGGAAAAATACAAGGAGATGATCACCTACGGAGCCTCCCCGCGTGCTTCCATCAGTTTGGCCCAGGCTTCCAAGGCCTATGCCTTCATCAAACGGAGAGGATATGTCATTCCGGAAGACATCCGTGCCGTTTGTCACGATGTGTTGCGTCACAGGATTGGCCTCAGCTACGAAGCGGAAGCCAACAACCTGACCGCAGAGGAGATCATCAGCGAGATCCTCAACACGGTAGAAGTTCCCTAGCAGCGATCCGCCGACAGGCGAAAACCACAGTCCGAAAAGACGCCTTTGAATCCGACAAACTGTATGTTGAACAAAAGTTGAATTTGTGGAAGCAACGGAGCTATTAAAAAGAGTCAGAAAGATTGAGATAAAGACACGAGGCCTCTCCCGGAATATCTTTGCCGGGGAGTACCACAGTGCCTTCAAGGGTCGGGGGATGGCCTTCAGCGAGGTACGCGAATACCAGTTTGGTGATGACATCCGCAACATCGACTGGAACGTAACGGCCAGGTATGGACACCCCTTTGTCAAGATCTTTGAAGAGGAAAGGGAACTGACCGTGATGCTGGTCATTGACGTCAGCGGCTCCAACGATTTTGGAACCGTCGGGATGCTGAAACAACAGCTGATCACTGAAATTGCCGCCATCCTCTCCTTCTCTGCCATCTCCAACAACGACAAGATTGGCGTGATCTTCTTCTCCGACCGGATCGAGAAGTTCATTCCCCCGAAGAAAGGCCGGACCCATACCCTACGCATCATCCGTGAGTTGCTGGAATTCCGTAGTGAATCCAGGAAGACAGACCTTCCTTTGGCCATTCAGTACCTCACCAATGCCATGAAACGTCATGTGACGGCTTTCGTCATCTCCGATTTCATGGGACAGAACGAAGGATTGGAAAAGGCCGTCTCGATTGCCAACAACAAGCATGATCTGGTGGCATTGCATATTTTCGATGAACGGGAGACAGAGCTGCCATCGATCGGCATGATCAAGCTGAAGGATGCCGAGACAGGCGAATACGTGTGGGTAGACACCTCCAGCAGTACCGTCCGCAAAGCCTACATGTATCACTGGATCAACACCAAAAAGGAGATGGAAGGCATCCTCAAGAAGACTGGAACCGACTTTGTCAGCATCAGCACGAAGGAAGACTATGTCAAATCCCTGGTGGCACTTTTCAAGAAAAGAGAACACAAACTTTGATGCCATGCTGAAAATCAAATATCCGATCTTGCTGTCTCTCCTCCTATGGTCGCTCAGCCCGGTCCAGGCTCAGCAGGTAAAGATCTCTGCCTCCCTGGAAAAAGACTCCATCTGGCTGGGGGATCAAATCCACATGATCCTGGTGGCCGAATATCCGGAAGGGACCCAACTGCAGCTGCCTGCGCTCAGGGATTCGCTGGGCAACGGAGTGGAAGTCATTGCTGCCGCCAAAAGAGATTCCTCATCCATTGGCGACAAAAGGGTACAGCTGCGCCAGACCTATACCATCACCGCCTTCGACAGCGGCCCCCATCCGATCCGTCCGATCCCGCTCATCATCAGACAATCTGGAAAGGCAGACACCTTGAAAAGCAATCCGTTGGTGCTCTTTGTCAAGGTCCCCAACATCGATCTGAAGAAGGGATTTGCCGACATCAAGAAGCCCTATGGTGCACCGGTGACTTTCAAAGAGGTAGCTCCCTGGATCATCGGTATCCTCTTGGTGGCATCCATCGTGTTTCTGCTGATCTATGCCCTCAACAGAAGAAAGAAAAACATTCCGCTCTTCTCCTTACCGCCCAAACCCAAACTACCACCGCATGTGGTGGCCCTCTCTGAGCTCAACAAGCTGAAGGAGGAACAGCTGTGGCAACAGGACAAGGTAAAGGATTACTATACCCGTCTGACCGACATCGTCCGGATCTATCTGGAAGAACGGTTTGAGGTAAAGGCCATGGAGCAGACCACCGATCAGACACTTGCCGAATTCGGAGCTTCAGATTCACCCATTTCGGGCAAGCTTTACAGTGAGCTGAAACAGACGCTGGATACGGCAGACCTGGTCAAATTTGCCAAGTATTTGCCGCTTCCCGATGAAAACCACCAGGTACTCTCGAATGCCTTTACACTGGTTGAAAAGACCAAGACTGAGGCTACCGAAGCCCCGAAAAAACAGGAAGCACCGGAGGTAAAAACGACCTCGGTTGCCCCTGAAGAAAGGAACGAAAACAAACCTTTGTCATGAACAGCATCACCTTTGCAAAACCGGAATATTTCTATCTGCTGCTGCTTCTGCTGCCGCTGATTGGCTGGTACGTCTGGAAGCAGAAGACCACAGGTGCCAGCATGAGAATCTCTTCGGTTGCTCCTTTCAAAAACTTACGGAAAGGCTGGAAACATTACCTGCGACACCTGCTTTTTGTCCTGCAGCTCTGCGTATTGTCGTTGCTGATCGCTGCATTGGCCAAACCGCAATCTTCGAGCAGTTGGCGAAACCAGACCATCGAAGGGATAGACATTGTCATAGCCCTCGACATATCCGGCTCCATGTTGGCGCGTGACTTTCAGCCCGACCGACTGGAAGCTGCAAAAAATGTAGCCAGTGAATTCATTGCCGGGCGCGAATTTGACCGGATGGGACTGGTGATCTTCTCGGCCGAAAGCTTCACCCAATGTCCCTTAACCACCGACAGGGCCGTACTGCTCAATCTTTTCCACAACATCGAGAGTGGCATGATCGAGGATGGTACCGCCATCGGACTGGGTCTGGCCAATGCCGTATCCCGACTAAAGGACAGTGAAGCCAAAAGCAAGGTGATCATTCTGTTGACGGATGGTGAGAACAATCGCGGAGAAATTGCACCCATCACGGCAGCCGAGATTGCCAAGACCTTCGGCATCCGCGTCTATACCATCGGCATCGGCACCATCGGCACGGCACCGTTTCCGGTCCAGACCCCCTTTGGTGTGCAGATGCGTGACATAGAGGTCAAGATCGACGAGAAGACCCTGCAATCCATCGCCAACATCACCGACGGAAAATATTTCCGAGCCACCAACAACCTCAAGCTTGCTGAAATCTACAAAGAGATCGACCGATTGGAGAAATCGAAGATTGACAGCAAAGAGCTGAGCTCCAAAACAGAAGAATACAGGAGATATGCCGTTCCGGCCTTGCTTCTGTCCCTGCTGATACTGGTGTTGCAACTTACTTATCTAAGGAAATTGCCATGAAAATCCAACTGGATTGTATCTCCGATCCGGCCTACTGGTTTTTCAAGGCCATTTCCCGGATTCAACTGCCCAATTCATAAAACGTTAGCACTGTATGGATTCGTTTAGATTTGCACATCCCGAATACTTCTATATCTTCCTGGTCATTCCTGCCCTGGTGGCCTTGTTCCTCTTCAACAGGATCATGCGGGCAAGAAAGCTGAGGAATTTTGGTCAGCCAGAATTGCTGGCACAACTGACACCCAGTCTCTCTACAGGCCGGCCGGTCGTCAAATTCATTCTCTGGATGCTGGCCATTTCTTGCCTCATCACAGCCCTTGCCCAGCCGCAATTCGGATCGAAGCTCACCCTCACAAAACGCAAAGGGGTTGAACTGATCATCGCACTCGATGTCTCCAACAGCATGCGGGCGCAGGACATCAAACCCAACCGTTTGGAAAGGGCCAAACGCGCCATTGCCAAGTTGACGGACCGGCTGAAAAACGACAAGATCGGACTGGTGGTTTTTGCCGGTCAGGCCTATGTTCAGCTCCCCATCACCTCGGATTACACCTCGGCCAAGCTGTTTCTGGAGACCATCACCACGGATGTCGTACCGGTTCAGGGAACGGCCATCGGAGCGGCGATCGGCACGGCCATTAAATCCTTCTCCCCCACCTTCCAGGGAAGCAGAGCCATCATTGTCATCACCGACGGTGAGAACCATGAGGATGATGCCGTCGGCATGGCCAAAAAAGCCAAAGACAAAGGCATCGTGGTCCATACCATCGGGATGGGACTTCCCCAAGGTGCACCCATCCCGCTGACTGAAAACAGCAGCGACTTTCTGAAAGACAAAACTGGCAGCATCGTGGTGACCAAACTGGATGAGCCCATGCTGACCAGCATCGCAGAAGCCGGAGGCGGCTCCTATATCCGTGCAAACAATGCAGAGGTCGGACTCAACAACCTCTTCAATGAGATCGAGAAAATGCAAAAGACGGAGATGGAAGCCAGGGAATATTCGGAATACAACGACCAATTCCCGCTCTTTCTGACACTCGCATTCCTCTTCATCCTGGCCGACCTCGCCGTCCTGGATCGAAAGAACAAATGGCTTAAAAATTTCAGGTTATTCGGAATCCAAAAAAGAGCCTTATGAAAAGATATCTTTTTACACTTGCACTGATCCTGATCTCTCTCTGCCTCTTTGCGCAAAAGGAGAGAAAATATGTTCGGGAAGGAAACCAACTCTTCGAACAGGGATTAAAGGATACCTCCAAACTGGATACTGTCTCCTTTGGAAAGGCCGAAGTTGCCTACCGCAGGGCGCTCGAGATCAAACCCGACGACGGACAGTGGCGCGTTAACCTGGCCGACGCCCTC
>JAJTBP010000419.1 GCA_021286825.1 Marinilabiliales bacterium
CCAAAAGGATGCCTGTCGTTACGACCCAGCTATTTTCCTTTCTTTTTTGACGATCCATTTGATTCGACTGCGGTGTTAGTCCATATTTGATTGACAATAGGAAGAAATCGTAACGTTGCCTAAGGAGTAGGGAGGCTTTTGCATAGCTTTTGTCATTGATTTGGGCATTCAGAATGTTGTGTCGGATCAAATGATTTTTTCCAGGTACATGAATGAGGGGCTGTGCATTCGTCTGTTGCTTTTCCAGGAAGATATCCTTGCTATTCAAATGGCGATCGTAAGGGGGGACAAGCAATTCCCGATGAATTTCCACTGCTGCAGGATAGGATTCATGGATCATTCGCGGATAGTGTTTGATTTTCTTTTCAAAGGCGGGACGATGTTCCGAAACTGGAACAAAGTTTAGACTCCTCATGATCTCCGCAGCAAGAACCATTTCGTCCTGAGCAACCAGAAAGTCGATGTCCCCAACCAGCCGTTCAGACGGGTCCTCATACAAACCGATCAGCAGATGGGCCGTTCCCTTAAGAAAGATTGGCGCAATGCCTTCGCGATTCAGTGCTGCAGCCATCTCATAGGCCTGCTTGACAATTCCTCGATTTCGTTCGCGGTTAAGTTGGTTCAATTCTTCCAGATGGATGAAAAGCTCTGCAGGCATGCGTTCAAGCAGTCCCGCATGTTTCATTTTAAGAAACCAAGCGGTCAGGACATATTCATTGCTGGCCTGGTAAACTGTCTGTTCCCAACTAAAACCACTCATTTCAATGGTTTGTCGAATGTCTGGTGCCCGTTCCGGATATTTTCCAAGGGTCAGGCATTTTCCAATAAATTGAATGTTTTGATCAGGCTTCATCCGATAGGATTTTTTTTACAACGGAGACCATCTCCTCTTGGTCAGAATAGGATATCTGATAAAATGGCATACGCTCAATCCAATCAAAAAATGCTGCAACCATAGCTGGTTTTGGGTTGATCCAGGTTTCTTCCAGGAGACGTTGCAGAGCCATTTTTTTATTGATTCTGCTCATGCTGAGTCCACTTCCGGCATCGTAATGGACAAAAACGATGCATTTGACGGGAATTCCTGTTTTGTATCTATTTGAAATGTCTTGAACAGGCAAGTATCGGACCATCTTTCCTGAGGTGGTTCTTACGGGGGTTTTGCTTTTCAGATCAGGATAGAAAGGTTTCAACGTTTTGAATGAACCCTCCTTGACGGAAATGGCTGATGGGAAAGGGTAAACGTTGCCGGTTGGACTGGTCGCGATAAAATCATCGGCTATGTATTCAAAGCCATGCGCCTTCAGAATGGCCGCCACCGTGCTTTTGCCACTGCCAGCAGCTGCTGAAAAAATAACCGCCTGATTGTTGAGGGATACTCCGGATGCATGCAAGGTACACATCCATCCGGTGATGGGATATTTGTAGAGGAGGCTATACAAGCGGAGAGAGATGGCACCCTTGAAATATTCCATCTCCTGCAGGTCGAAGATTTCTCGCATCTTATGGTCCAATGTAGCACAAAGAAGATTTTGAGCAGCAAAACATTGGATGGTGTGATGAATTTTTGCCGGATGGAAAGTTTCCAGAGGAAAGAGCGTAGGATGGATAAGCCGATGGAGTTGGACTTCCTGGTAGTCTATTTTGATGACTTTTTTCCCCAGTCGATAGCAATGACTGAAATCATAGGCAAGAGGAGGTGCAACCTTTTCAATTTCCTCGGTTTTTGAGACAGTTCTAACCTTTTTGTTCAATTGCCTGAGGATGTAAAAGGTCTCTTTGATGAAGGCATGCAGTTCAAATTTGGGGTCCTTATACTTGGATCTGAGAATTTTATAGATTTCCGTTTTGTTGAGTCGTTTGTGGAATTGTTGAATTACATCATGAACCGGTTCTTCGACGAGGACAAAACGATGGCTATTGTGGAACCAAAGTGCATACGAATCCTCCATTTGGTAGATGGTCATAAGGGAGGATAATTGGCGGACTTTGGTGGTTTCGGTCAACGATTTGTTTGGTAAGGATGGTTGATCCTCCTCTCTGTTCATGTCATTCATAACTTATTTTTTTATCAAAATGACGGATGATGGTCGGATGCTTTCATTGAGATGGCCAGCTTGTTTCCAGTGATCTAAAAATTTTGCCCTGGAGTTGTATTTTGGTCACTGCTAAGTTTGGAATAAATAAGTTGCTTAGTGAAAAGTTCCAGTGGACAAAATGTGGACAACATGATTCAA
>JAJTBP010000420.1 GCA_021286825.1 Marinilabiliales bacterium
TCCGCTTTACACAGGCCGGATCCGAAGTTTCTGCCTTGTTAGGCCGTATGCCTTCAGCTGTTGGTTACCAACCGACTTTGGCAACTGAAATGGGATTGATGCAAGAACGGATTACCTCAACCAAACATGGATCCATTACTTCTGTTCAGGCCATTTACGTCCCTGCAGATGACTTGACTGACCCTGCTCCCGCCACCACCTTTTCACATTTGGATGCAACCACAGTTTTAAATCGGAAAATTTCGGAGATGGGCATCTATCCCGCTGTGGATCCTCTTGCCTCTTCCTCCAGAATTCTATCCCCGACTGTCTTGGGAGACCATCATTACACTACTGCTCAGCGTGTTAAAGAACTTCTTCAACGATATAAGGAGCTTCAGGACATTATTGCCATTTTGGGTATGGATGAATTGTCTGAAGCGGATAAATTGATCGTTCACAGAGCAAGGAGGGTACAGCGATTTCTCTCGCAACCATTCCATGTTGCCGAAGCTTTTACCGGCATGAAAGGTGTCTGGGTTTCGATTGAAGATACCATCAAAGGTTTTAACACGATTATGGAGGGCAAGGTAGACCAATACCCCGAAACAGCATTTAACATGGTTGGAACGATTGAAGAAGCCATTGAAAAGGGTGAAAAACTTCTTATGCAGTCTAAATAATTGATAACCTTCGTGTATGCACCTTGAAATTATTACACCAGAATTAAAGCTCTTCTCTGGAGAAATTGAGATGGTTCGGTTACCAGGTTCGGTTGGTTCATTCGAGATATTGATGAATCACGCACCCATTGTATCGACCTTGAGGGCTGGGATAATTAAAGTCAAAAAGGCAGACGGCAATATCGTTGATTTTGAAATAAAAGGTGGAGTAGTAGAGGTCGTTAACAATCAAGTTTCTGTACTGGTTGATGCTACTGAAGACTTGGGTTGATTGTTGACTCTCCAATCATTTTGAATGATTTCGGAGGTCGTTGGTGGTGTTTTAAGATAACTGATAATATATTTTTGAATGGGAAAAGTATTGATTATTGGCGCCGGGGGTGTTGGAACAGTGGTAGCCCACAAAGTTGCTGAATTACCAGAAGTTTTTACTGAAATTCTGCTCGCAAGCCGAACCAAGTCAAAATGCGATGCCATTGCTGCAAGAATTGGTGTAGACCATCTTTCTACAGCGCAGGTAAATGCAGATAATGTACCAGAGTTGGTTACCCTAATACGGTCTTTCGGACCTGATATCGTTATCAATGTTGCCCTTCCATATCAGGATCTTACCATTATGGATGCCTGCCTCGAGGCAGGTGTATCATACTTGGATACTGCCAATTATGAGCCCTTGGATGAGGCGAAGTTTGAATACAAATGGCAATGGGCTTATCGAAAGAGATTTGAGGATGCTGGACTAACTGCCATTTTGGGCTGTGGATTTGATCCGGGTGTTTCTGGCATTTATACAGCTTATGCCGCTAAACATCATTTTGATGAGATTCATTATCTGGATATTGTGGATTGCAATGCCGGAAATCATGGCAAGGCATTCGCCACCAATTTTAATCCGGAAATCAATATTCGTGAGGTCACCCAGAAAGGAAAGTATTGGGAAAATGGTCAATGGATTTATACTGAGCCACATGAAATCCACAGGCCGTTAACATACCCAAGAATTGGAGAAAAGGAATCATATGTGATCTACCATGAGGAATTGGAATCATTGGTGCTGAATTATCCAACACTTAAAAGGGCCAGGTTCTGGATGACTTTTGGTCAGGAATACCTCACACATTTAAGAGTGATCCAGAATATCGGCATGGCAGGCATTGTCCCCATCAATTATGAGGGAAAGGAGATTGTTCCCATTCAATTTTTGAAAGCTGTATTGCCAAAGCCAGAAGAATTGGGTGAAAATTACACGGGGGAAACGTCTATAGGTTGCCGGATCAAAGGGATCAAAGACGGAGTGGAGAAGACCTACTATGTTTACAACAATTGTAGTCATGAAGCTGCGTTTGCGGAAACCGGAACCCAGGCTATCAGTTTTACAACGGGTGTCCCAGCAATGATTGGAGCAAAAATGTTTCTTGAAGGGAAGTGGAAGAAACCAGGTGTGTACAATGTCGAAGAATTTGATCCGGATCCCTTTATGGTTGATTTGAACATATATGGCTTGCCTTGGTATGAGTTGACCAATATTGATCTCGAAGTAGATTGATCTACCACCAGAAATAC
>JAJTBP010000421.1 GCA_021286825.1 Marinilabiliales bacterium
CAAATACCAGTAGATCTTCCGGTCAAACTTGTTGCTGGAGAAGAGGTTGTTCAGATTCCAAACGGTATTCAGATCGAATTCGTTGATGCCTGTCTCAAAAGCACGATAACCGGTACCTACCTTGGGTGATCCAGTCAATTTTGTGCCATTGTAAGCTCCTTCCAATGCAAAAACATGGGTGAAATTCTTGCGAATGAACAGGCCATATCCCAGGTTCAAATCGCTGTTAAAATTTTTGAACTGATTTCCAAAAGATGTCTTGGAAACATTGGTCGAACCGGCAAAATTGGCAACACCGGCGTTCACCCCAATTTCCCATTGCTTGTATGGCAACTTATCCCCTTTATCCTGCGCAGCAAGAAAGGCATAACCTGCCAGTAAGAAAACTACGATCAGGCTAAGTTTTTTCATAATAATTAATGATTGAAAATTAAAAGACTATGTTATATTCTTATGATTTGCTTCAATACTGCAAATTAAAAAAAGAATGAATAAAAAAACAACTATTTTTTAAGTTATTTTACAATATTTTAACATCGACAATCCCATAATTGGAATGATTTTAAATAATTATACTTATCTCACATTCAATATATTAGCTGAATTAGTCTATTTGGTTTCGGCAATGCTTTGGTTGATTGAAAATTGGGAAAGCAGACAGATCGCGGCATTTAGACTTGATAGCCTGTCCATTATCCAAAAACCACCAAACTACATTTGAGTTAATAAATAGTTACAAATAACTAATTTTAGCAAAAATTCCACTTTTTTATTCTTTGCGATGAATGCCTTTTATCTCCCTGTGATTTCGGATGTTTTCGTGACTTTGGAAAGAGAAGAATCCAAACATTGTATACGGGTTTTGAGATTAAAGAAGGGGGATACGGTCCACCTGTTGGATGGAAAAGGCAGGTCATTTTTGGCGGTCATTACCGATCCGGATCCAAACCATTGTTTGCTTCAGATCGAGCAAGAGACCAAAGGAGAGGTTCCACGACCGTTCAAGCTTACCATTGGCATTGCGCCGACAAAGAACATGGATCGGTTTGAATGGTTTCTGGAAAAAGCGACAGAGATAGGCATAGACCGGATTGTTCCCTTGCTTTGCCGGCATTCGGAACGAAAAGAGATCAAGAGCGATCGGTTGGAGAAAATACTGGTTTCAGCCATGAAGCAATCCGGGCAGCTGTTCTTGCCTCAGTTGGATCGCATGACGCCCATTCAGGAGCTTTTCAAATGGGAATCTTCCGGCCAGCGATTCATTGCGCATTGCGGGGAGGAGGAGAAGCACTCCTTGAAAGAACTGTTGATTCCGGGTACGGATCAATTGATTCTAATTGGTCCGGAGGGTGATTTTGGGGAGGAGGAAATAAGGCTGGCCTTGCAAAATGGGTTTACAGCCGTTTCCCTCGGTGACTCCCGTTTGCGAACCGAGACGGCAGGTTTGGTAGCCTGTATGACCGCGAATCTGGTCAATCAGTGAAGAAGAGACAAATCCAATAGAAAGGGCCATTCCGCTTTGCTGCAGAATGGCCCTTTTGTTATAAGGATCCCTGGGTTATTTCCCCACTTTTTCCAGTTGTAGTGTTTTTGTGGTCGCATCACAGACGGAGGCAGGTCCCCAATATTGAATGGGACCGGGATAGACAAAGGAAGTTTCCAATGCCCATTTTTCCCGATTGGCGGCAAATGCCTTGAATGGGGCACCCTCCATGCTGACCAGTGCCTTTTGGATAACCGGCTTCATGGATCCATGTCTTTTTTCCATGTTCATCATCATGGTGATGGGAACACCTCCGGCAATCCAATTTTCTGTTGTCTTTGTGGTATTTCTAACGGAAGCCATGTAGCCGGTCTTGCCATCCGCAATCAGGACCGAGGCTGTTCTTCCCAATGAATAACAGTAGTCTGCATCGAAATTGGAAGGAACTGCACAACGTCCCTCGTATCCGAAAAAGTGATTCTGAGCAGAAAATTTAACTTTTGATTTACCGCTTTTGCGCTGATGGTCCAACTCCTTCTCGACCATTTCGATCAAGAGCTTCTCTGTTTCGATTCTGGAAACCTGAACGTTGCCATGCGGATCCCTGTCAAGGGTAAGTTGTTTGGCAATGCCTCTGGGCAGTGAATCGAAGACCCTGGCAGAATCAGCAGAGAGGTGACTGAGTACAAACGAATGCTTCTCCTCGTCTGATTGCTTGGCATTGAATTCCTCGGCGGATGC
>JAJTBP010000422.1 GCA_021286825.1 Marinilabiliales bacterium
AAGGTCATCGGTTCGATTCCGATATTCTCCACACAGATTTGAAGAGTTGCAACGATGTTGTGACTCTTTTTTTGTTAACAGGTATTAGCTCAGTTGGCTAGAGCGTCCCGACATGAAGTCGGGAAGGTCATCGGTTCGATTCCGATATTCTCCACAGAATGGGTTAAGTCGCAAGATTTGACCCGTTTTTTTTATGATATTTTCGCTCAGTTGGCTAGAACCTCCTCTGTTCGATTCCGATCCGCTTTAATCTGTTGTAATCTCAAAGGGTGAAACACCCTTGGCCCCAAAGCCTCTCCTTGTCGCTACTTGCTTTCCTTCAGTTCTATTTCGACCGGTTCTTTTCCGTTCCAACGCTTGACGATCACTCCCTTTGAGACTTCATCCAGGATTTTGATCTGATAGGTGCCTTTGGACTTGCGGACCTCCAGTGAAAAATCGTGACCAAAGGCTTTGATGTTTTTCAGGTGCATGAACGACCAATTTTTGGGCAACCAGGGCGTGAGGGTAAACTTGTGGAAGCCGGTGGGCGTGATCCCAAACAAGCCTTCCGTCACGGCACGGCAATAGAGTGCGCTCTCGGCAGAAAGATGTCGCTGTCCGCCTTCCGGCCAGGCCTCCACCGGATAGGGGACATGTTCTCCGAGGAGTCGCGTGGAGGAGTAATAGGCAAAATAGGGCATGCATCGGTCGGTGGCACCGTTTGAGAGCAATCCTCGGAACGCATACAGGGTCGATCTGTCCCAGAAAGTGGTGCTTCCCGATTCGGTCAGGATTCCGTTGTTGGTCCAGAGGTAGTCAGAAAAGAGTGCCTGAATGGTTTGCTCTTTTCGTTCAGTAATTCCCATGACCAACGGAATGCAGATCCAGGCCCGGAGTTTGTCATTCTCCCGGTGATAGCGATAGGTGTCGAAACCCTGGACATTGGCCCCAAAATATTTCTCAATGTTTTCGCGCAGTTGTTGCGCCTTTTGTCTGAAACCCGGGATCACCTCCCGTTGTCCCAACTCTTCAGCCAGGTGGGCAGCACTCAAATAAGCACTGTAAGTCAGGCAGTTGGTGGATAGATTGACTTTCCCGGCATAGAACCGACCTTCCAACTCATCGTTGTCGGAGGCGATCACTCCTTCCGGTGTCTTCTTCCGTTCGAGATATTCCAGGCACCAGGTGATGAGCGGCCAAAGCTCCCGGGCAATGGCCCTGTCGCCGGTTGCCAGAGCATATCTGGAGGCTCCATAGGCGATCATGGCCATGTCTCCGCGGTCGCCGGCACCGTTCCAGATATCGGTTCCCTCGGCAATGATGGAGCTGGGGATAGGCTTGTACTCCGGGTTCATGAACCGTGCAAAGTGACGGTAACTGTTGATAGCCGATTCGTTGCCATTCAGATTTCCCAGAAACGGAAAGAATGGATTGGCATATTCTGCCTGATCGTTTGCCCAGATGGCTGCGTAATAGGCCTCTCCTCCGGGACCATGCATCAGTCCGCCCTTGGTGTCATAAATACTCTCGGTCGCCCTGATCTTGGCGAAGGCAAATGCCCGGTTGATGGTATCGTTTGGGGTTTCGAGGGATAGGTTGGCAAAGGTCTCTTCCACGAATTTCTCCCGTTTCTTCCATTCGAAATCCGGTGCATAGGCGTACGGTTCATCCGTTGCTTTTCTTCCGCTGTAGATGGCCGAGAAAGAGAGATGCTCTCCAGGTCTGACGAGAAAATTTCCTGTTGGTTTGATCTCCATCTGTACCACATAGGATCCGTACACCCCTTTGGCAGGGTCTGTTTCCAGCGGTTTGTCCAGGTTGGTCAGGGTGATCTTGCAATCATTGGATCCCACATTTTTCAATTCGACTGTTTCAAGGAGGGCCGCTTTGTCAACAGAGGGAAAGAGGTTTCGGGAAACCTCAATGCCAGCTTCCGTTGCACTGACGACGTTCAGATTGCCCTTTATACCAAATCGGATGGGATATTCTTTGATTACCTGTCCATTTACCCGAATTTCCTGCAGACCCGGGTCCTTGTAGTTGACGATCAGGCTGGCATGGGTGTTGTTGGGAAGGGTTCGCAACATGGGGAAGATCACTTTTTTGGTGAGCAACAACGCACCCTGATCATCCACTCCGTAATGGATCACGGAAGAAACCTTTAAGCCGCTCATTTCGATATGATCCGAATGGGATGCTCCCTTTTTTACCTGCCAGGAGATGCCCAGGTCGTGGGAG
>JAJTBP010000423.1 GCA_021286825.1 Marinilabiliales bacterium
TCTTCTTGAATAGGATATGCTGGACTGTTTGGTGTTCGTGAGGTAATTTTGCGTCGAATAGGCATTGTTTTGGTCATATTGACTGGTCGAGAAGTTGACGCTGGCGCTGAAAGTCTGATTGGGACTTGCTTTTGAGTCCATGGAATGGTTCCAGGTAATCGCAAAATCATTCTGGGTTCGGTAATCAGACAATCCCTTGTCACCGAAGACATTCTTATAAAAATTGATGTCAATTCCTCCACTAAACTTATACCGAAGTCGGTAATTGGAATGCATCTTCAAGCCTCTGGAACCTTTGGAAAAAATATCAGCCCTTAAGGCCAGATCAAAGTAATCATTTGCTGCCCAGTAATAACCGATGTCCCGAAGAAAGAAACCCCTGCTCATCTCATCACCATAGGACGGCATTAGAAATCCGGAAGAATAAGTAGGTGAGTTAGGAAAAAACCCAAATGGAATGAAGAGAAAATAGATTGGAATGTCTTCGATCACCATATAGGCCGGTCCCGTCACAATCTTTTTATTCGACAATACTTTGGCTTTTGTCATCTGAAGGTAAAAGTGTGGATGTTCCGCATCACAAGTTGTGTACCTTCCGTCTTTCAGGTTATAAACCGAATCATTCATCAGTTTGGTCTGACCACTGTGAATGAATCCCCCTTCCTGCTCTGTCACCACCCCATAGACTTTCCCCTTTTTGCTCAGAAAATTGTACCTGATCTCATCCGCCTCGAATTCCTGATCACCTTGCTTAAATACCGGCCTTCCAACAATGGTACCGGTGGAATCAGGCATGCCATGGGCATGAATCAAATTACTGTCTCTGTTCAGCTCAATAAAGTCTGCTTTCAGTTCAATGTCTTTATAATTGACCTGAGCATTTTTGTACATAAAGATCTTGTTCTCGCGATTGTTGATATTGATCTTGCCTTCCGCTTTGTAATCAACTTCCGCATCAAAATCTTCCTTCTCCTTGGCTGCTTTCAGGGAATCACGTGAGAGGCTATCCGCCTTTGATATATTAACAGGTTGAATTACTGGAACTTTCCTGCCATTATCCTTGGTTTGATTGACAATTGGCTGTTTATTGGGATTACCTCTTCTTTGTACCGGCTCTTGAGCATGGCCATTGGGTTGCCACAATAAAACCAGTACAAACGTATATATGATAATTCGTATCGTGCCCAAATCTAAAAAGTTAGATCATTATGTAAGCCAGGAACGAGCATCCCAACTACTCGGCAAAAGTAAAAAATCCTCACAGACAATTAAGGACCTCAGATAAATAATTTAAACTTCTATTTTTGTAGTCAGCCAATGATGCAGGATGATGAATAAAAACTACCAAAATATCTGTTCGGTTTGCAAACAAACTGTTGCACATATATTGTTGTGTTTTTCCGTGATCGTTTTGACATTTGGCAGCGCCTTCGGAGAAACTAAGGAGTCCAAGTCCAAGATTGTGGTGATTGACGCTGGTCATGGGGGAAAAGACCCCGGCACCATCGTGGGTATCGCAAGGGAAAAAAACATCGTTCTGGACATCGCTTTGAAACTCGGTCGACTGATCAAGGAGCAATCGCCCAATATTAAAGTAGTCTATACCAGGGACGGAGATTATTTCATCCCTTTGATGGACAGGCCGCAAATAGCCAATAAAATCAATGCTGATTTATTTATCTCCATCCATGCAAATTACTGTGGAAGTCCTGAAATCAATGGCACAGAGACCTATGTCCTCGGATTGCACCGGACGGAAGACAACTTGAATGTAGCCAAGAAAGAGAACAGCGTCATCTTGCTGGAGGATGATTACACGACACGTTATGAAGGATTTAATCCCAATTTGTCAGAATCCTACATCATGTTTGAACTGATGCAAGACAATTACTTGGAACAGAGTCTGAGTTTTGCTTCCATTCTGCAATCCAACTTTCGAAACCAGGCCCGCAGGAGAGATCGGGAGGTCAGGCAGGCCGGTTTCCTTGTCCTCAGAGAATCGTCCATGCCCAGTGTGTTGATTGAAACCGGATATCTCAGCAATAAAAAGGAGAATGCCTATTTGCTTACAGATGCGGGGCGGGCAGAAATTGCCCAATCCATTTATGGTTCCCTGATCAATTATCTGAGTAAGACGGAGGCCAAAAACAATAGAACGGTCAAACCAGTTGAGCCAACCAACACTGAAAAGGTTATCCTGAAAGGAAAAGCAATCA
>JAJTBP010000058.1 GCA_021286825.1 Marinilabiliales bacterium
TAATGACCAAGAAATTAACTTAACGATTCTTAACAATTATTATAATTATTCGTACCATTGTTGAAAGTTCTTTGTTTCGTTTTATGGATCGGAATCTTGGATATTCATCGTTCGATCATCGATGGCAAGTAGCAGAAAAACAGTTATTTGGCTATTTTTTGGGTTGACGGGAAATCAAACGGACACCATGAAAAGGTGTGTAAGAATCAGTCCATTGCTCGCTCTGTCTGACTTTTGAGAAGAGGGATCCGGCAGAGGGTTGTTTGTGCTTCAGTACTCCGTTTGGGGTTCCTGAAAGCTTGTTGTGTGAGATTTTTAAACTTAAATAATAGCTAAGTATGGAAAGATTGAAAAGAGTGATGTTATTGGTGATGCTGGTAATGGTTTCGATCCTTGCCAAATCACAGGAAACTACTTCAGAGATCTCCGGTACGATTACGGAAGGCAATGCACCGCTGCCCAATGTAATCATCACGGCGGTACATGTTCCCACGGGTACCAAGTACATGACCACCACCCGTTCAGATGGTCGTTACAACCTTCCCAACCTTAAAATTGGTGGTCCCTACACGCTGACAACCTCGTATGTTGGCTACAAGGCAGAAACCAGAGGTGACATTTTCCTGAACCTGGGTCAGGTGTACAAGGAAGATTTTTCCTTGACAGATGCAGCCACCCTTTTGGGCGAAATTGTTGTCAAGTCGGCCAACGACAAGACCTTCAACAGTTCGCGCATGGGTTCTCAGGAATTGATCACACGGACACAGGTCGAACGCCTGCCCACCATCAACCGGTCTATTCAGGACTTTGTCAAGCTGGAGCCGACCTCAAACGGTTTGAATGTTGGGGGACGTAGCAACCAGTACAACAACATGACCGTGGATGGTGCCAACTTCAACAATTCATTTGGTTTGTCTTCCATTTTGGGTGGTCAGACAGCTGCTCAGCCGATCTCATTGGATGCTATCGAAGAGATTCAGGTTAACGTTTCTCCCTATGATGTCAAGCAGGGTGGATTTGCCGGAGCAGGCATCAACACCGTCACCAAGAGTGGTACCAATACCTTCAAGGGAAGCATCTATCAATACTCCAGGAATGAGAATTACCTGGGTTACAATGTAGGTCCGACCACTGTCGTAAAGACTCCTTTCGACTATTCCATCAGGGGATTCAGCCTTGGCGGCCCGATCATCGAGAACAAATTGTTCTTCTTTGTCAGTGCTGAAAGGGTTAGACAAGATGCTCCCGCCACCTCCATGCAGGCATCGGATGCATCCCATGCAGCAGGTGGTAACTATTCACAGGCCAACGCCGACACGCTTACCAACCTTTCCAACTTCCTGAAGTCCAAATTCGGATATGATCCGGGAGCTTTCCAGGGATACACCTTCAAGACCTATTCGGACAAGATCACAGCCAAATTGGACTGGACGATCAATGACAAGAATACCTTTACCTTGAAGTACAACTACCTCAAATCCTTTGCCGATCAGTTTGCCTCCACCTCCAGACCGGGTAGCGGTCAGGTAACCGGTGGCCAGCCCGGAACCTATTCCATGCCTTTCTATGGCAGCGGTTACGTGATCAACAACAACTTCAACATCTTCATTGCCGAGTTGAATACCCGTTTCAGCAACCGTTTGTCGAACAAGGTTCAGGTAGGATTTACAGCCTTGAGAGACTTCCGTTCTCCCCACTCCAACTCTGAGACTTTGCCATTGGTCGACATCTTGAACAACGGAAACATCTACACCTCCTTTGGATATGAGATGTATACCTACAATAACAAGTTGAATACCAATGTCTATCAGTTGAATGACATCTTGACCTATTACAAGGGTGCCCATGAAATTACCCTGGGTACACAAAACTCCATCAAAAAATATCAGAATGCATTTGCTCCCGGTTATCAAGGAGTTTACCAGTTCAACAGTCTGACTGATTTCTACAATTCGGCCAAGAACGGATTGTCCAATGCCAAATCCTATTATTTGCAATATTCTGCACTACCTGGAGGTGAATTCCCTTGGGCATATGCCGGTTCAACCGAATTGTCTCAGTTCGTTCAGGACAAATGGAAAGTCACCAACGATTTCACGCTGACCTATGGTTTGAGAATCGATGAGACCTTCTACAAACAGGCCATGACCGACAACCCCTACTTTGATGCCCTGAAGTTCAAGGATGGCGTTTCCTACAACATTGGCAAGGCCCCGATGAACAACCTCATCATTTCACCCCGTCTGGGCTTCAACTGGAATCCAAAGGGAGACAAGACCTTGCAGGTACGTGGTGGAACAGGAATCTTCGCCGGTCCGCCGCCATTTGTATGGATCTCCAACCAAGCCTCCAACAATGGTATTCAGTTCGGTTCCTTCACCCAGGCCAACAAGGCTTTCAATGTAGATCCCAATGCCTATAGGCCGACTTCCGGTGCACCCAATACTTCCTACAGCACGGCCCTCGTAGCCAATGATTTCAAATATCCTACTGCCTGGAAATCCTCCTTGGCCGTTGACAAACGACTGAAAGGCGGATGGGTTGTTGGAGCAGAATACACCTATACCAAGGATATCAACGCGGTTTATTATTCCAATGTCAACCTGAACGAATCCAATGGTTTCACCCTGGGTGGCGTGGACAACAGAACCCGTTACCTTACCACGGTAGCCAATACCAACAAGTATTACTATGGTACAACATTGGCCAACCCGAACATTGGCAACGCCATCCTGATGAGCAATACCAACCAGGGTTATGTCTACACCCTGACCTTCAAGGTGCAGAGAAACTCCGGCAACATTGCCTATGGCATCGCTTACACCCACTCTGTTTCCAAGAACACGGCTGAAGGTGGTTCCACTGCTTCTTCCTTGTGGAGTGCAGCAACGGTAGCCAACCAGGATCCAAATGCAGCCAATCTGGGTTACTCTTCCTATTACATGCCCAACAGGGTCATTGCCAACTTTGCCTACAAGATCAACGAAGGGAAAAATTTGTCAACCACCCTCGGTGCCATCTATGAATTGGCCAACAACGGAGTCTCCTCCTATGTTTACAATGGTGACTTGAATGGCGATGGTAACACAGGTAACGACTTGATCTACATTCCGAAGACTCAGACAGACATCAACCTTGTTAAAGTGGGTTCAGGTGGTTTGGGTACAGGAACGACAGGTGTTACGGATACCCGGACTGCAGCACAGATCTGGTCACAGTTGGATGCCTTCATTTCCAACTCTACCTATCTGAATACACACAGGGGACAATATGCCGGCAGAAATGCTGCGGTATCACCCTATTACAGCAAGTTGGACCTGAACGTCACACAGGATCTGAAACTCAAACTGGGCAAGGATACCCATGGTATCAAACTTTCACTGGATGTGATCAACGCAGGCAACCTGATCAACAGGGACTGGGGTGCAGTAAAGATTACCACCGTAACCAACTTCCTGAAATATGAAGGATTGGGCGCAGATGGAAAGACTCCTTCCTTCTCCTTCCCATTCCAGACAGGTACTACTCCGTTTACACAACCTTATCAGAACTCTACCGGGCTCTCTTCAAGGTGGCAGATCATGTTTGGAATCAAATACCTGTTCAATTGATAACACGCTTCCTGGTGTGAACTGACATCGGGAAAGTTCAGAATTCTTCAGTCTTCCGGACTGATGATGGATAGATGAGCAGCTAAATGCAAGGTTTAACCCTGTATTTGGCTGCTCTTTTCTTGGGTAGTAGCCTCCCCTCGGGATTTAACACCTGCGGAGGAGGACCTTTCATCCGGGGGAGACAATCCGGCATCATTCACCGGTAAAAAGATTCACCGACGCCTTTCTACAAATGGATGGGACGGATCGGCATTCGCCCCTTCAAAATCCCCCGTTCGCCGATTTTATGTTTCTCAGCCGCTTGTGCAGTGGTAGTTTTGATCAGATTTTAAAAAAACTGAAAACTATGTTACTCCAAGTGAACCTGATTCCTTCGTTGGCTTTTGCCCTGGTGAATACCCTTTTTGGCATGGCTGGTGTGAAATCAGAGGCCAATGAACCGATCAAAAAGCAAGCGGTAGTATGTATGCCTGTATCCCATCGCGAGGCATCAGATCATACCGGTTATGTCACGGTTGACAAGGAAGGTCGTTTGACGCTTTCCAGCACTCCGGGACCTACCACACCCATATGGCGGATTCCCTTTACCCCCGGGAAGCCAGTTTAATATCCATTCCGGGATGGACTCCGTTGTCCATCCCGGTTGGAATAAACAACCCCACGTTTCCTCTGGTTTTTGTGTCACGCTTCTACACTTCCGAAAAGTACCCACCTCATTTTTGAACCCTCCATTGACCCATACTCCCGAGGGTTGCATGCTCCCTTCCAACCGATACACCGACTCCTATCGCCTTTCCGTGCTGGCAAACCCATCATGGGAAAACCGCTATTTGATTGACGGTGACAATCGTTAGGGAACGGGATTCTTCCTGCTCAACGAATCGTTTTGCGGGAATCCTTCGCGCCCAAGGTTTCAATAGCATCCCGAGGTAACCTTTGTTTCCATCTTGCCTGTCCAATGGAAAAACCTATCTTTATACTGTTTAGCAGGACCACGGTCTGTTTGCAGAGATGAATTTTGCGGACCTATCCGAATGCGTTGCCGGAAGCGCTCCCCTGAAATTCCTTTTGGGATGAACCGATCGTCTTCTCTAAATTGAATAGCAAAAAATCAAAGCCTTAAACCATTTGTCATGAGATATCTATTGCTGGTGGTCTGTTTCTTTCTGATCAGTCGTTCGGGTGCGCAGAATTCACCCTATTTTCTCTCCAGTCCGTCGCTGACACCCGACGGACAAACCCTTGTCTTCAGCTTCGAAGGGGATCTCTGGAAAGCGGATGTCAAGGATGGACTGGCCACACGCCTGACTGCCATGCAGGGCAATGAATACGGAGCCAAGGTCTCGCCCGACGGCAAATGGATCGCCTTCACAGGCCGGCAATATGGCAACAACGATGTCTACCTCATGCCCATCGGGGGCGGTGAGGTCAAACAACTGACCTTCCACAGCGGATCGGATGAGATGAACAGCTGGAGCTGGGACAGCCAATCCATCTATTTCACCAGCAACAGGGCCGGACTGGCATCCGGTTACAAAATAGGAATCAACGGGGGAACGCCGGTCCGGGTCTTTGGTGACAACTATTTCCAGAATGACCACAACCTGGTGGAACATCCCACCTCCGGCGAGATCTTCTTCAACGATACGTGGGAGAGCAGCAACCAGGTGCAACGCAAGCGATACAAGGGCCCCTACAATCCGGACATCCAGTCCTACAATCCCGTGACCCGGCAATACACCCGCTATACCACCTGGCAGGGAAAGGATTTCGGTGCCACCCTCGACAAACAGGGAAACCTCTATTTCATCTCCGACGAAGGCAATGATGAGTACAATCTGTACACCCTCCACAACGGCAAAAAGACGGCCTTGACCCAATTCCCAACCTCCATCAAGAGTCCTTTTGTCAATGCGGAAGGGGGGAAGGTGGTCTTCGAAAAGGATTACCAGCTCTGGATCTACGATGTCAGGAGCAATCAGTCCAATCGGGTCAATCTCAACATCTACCGGAACAATACCCTGACCAAGGAGAAGGACTACGATGTCAAAGGACGGATCTCCGCCTTCGATGTCTCACCGGATGGCAAGAAACTGGCCTTCGTGAGCCGGGGTGAACTCTTTGTGAGTGATGTGGAGGGAAAATTCGTCCGCCACCTCGACGCCGCCTCAGGGGAACGAGTGGGGGAGGTGAAATGGATGTCCAACAGCCGCTCGCTTCTCTTCACCCGAACAGTAAAGGGATTCAGCAACCTCTTCCAGATGGCTGCCGACGGCGACAGTGCCGCCAGGCAGATTACCCGGGAAGAGCGCAACTGCCGCGGACTGGCCCTAAACAAATCCAGAAGCAAGACCGCCTTTCTTTGCGGAAGGGAGGAGATCAAATTGCTGGACAACAAAACTGGAGAGCTGAAGACCCTGGCCAAGCAAGAGTTGTGGGGATTGCAAAACAGTGCCCCCAGTTTCTCCCCCAACGATCAGTACCTCGCCTTTACCGGCAAAAGAAATTTTGAAGAGGATATCTACCTCTGCAACCTCAAGGACAACACCGTCCTGAACCTGACCCACACGGATGTAACCGAAACGGATCCGCTTTGGTCGCCCGATGGAAAATACCTCTTCTTCACCTCACAACGGTTGAGACCCTCCTATCCTTTCGGGATGCCCAATGCGAAGGTCTACCGGCTTCCGCTGGAAAAACTGGACGAGCCCTTCCGATTCGACAAATACAAGGAGCTCTTTGCGGAGGAGAAAAAGGATACTGCCAAGAAGGATACCACCAAAAAAGTGGCCGATGCCAATCTCCAGACCATCGATCGGGATCGGATCATGGAGCGGCTCGAGCAGATCAGTCCCTCCTTCGGGACCCAGTCGGTGACGTTTGTGACCGGCAAGAAGGAGAAATGCATCGTGCTCTACGCCAGCGACCAGACGGAAGGCAAAAATGCCTTGTACAAGACGGTGATCGAACCTTTTGAACAAAACAAGACCGAGAAGATCGCCGGAACGGAGGGACTCAATGCCTTTGATCTGGTGGAATCGGGAGACAAGCTGTTCCTGCTTTCGGGTGGAAACCTTTCGAAGGTGAACCTGGACCAGAACAAGCTGGATGCCATCTCGATTTCCAGCACCTTCCGGCGTAACCTTTCAGAGGAGTTTGCCCAGATGTTCCGGGAGGCCTGGGCCCAGATGAACGAGAATTACTATGATGCCGGGTTTCATGGCACCGATTGGGCCAAAATCAGGCAGCAGTACCAGCCATATGTTCCCTATTGCAACAACCGGTCCGACTTCAGGGTGTTGCTCAACGACATGCTGGGAGAGTTGAACTCCTCACACCAGGGGTTCAGTACCTATGGCGAGGATGAAGCCATTGCCCTCACCAACCAGACCATGGAGGCCGGCATCCAGTTTGACAACCAAGATCCTTTGCGAATCAAGCGGATCATCAGCCGGAGTGCGGCCGACAAGAAATCCGTCGACCTGAAACCGGGAGATGTGCTGGTCAAAGTCAATGACAAGAAGGTGGAGGCTACAGTCGACCGGAACTGGTACTTCACCGCACCCTCGGTCGACCGGGAGATGCAGCTAACGGTCCGACGGGATGGAAAGCTGGTGACCACTCAGCTGCATCCGCAACCCTACATCGGGACAAACCTCTACGATGAATGGATCGATGAGAACCGCAAGCGGGTGGAGGAAAAAGGCAAAGGGCGGATCGCCTACGGATACATGAAGAACATGGGCCAGGGGGAGTTGGAAAAATTCATCGTGGACATGACGCAGGATCTGAACGGAAAGGAGGCGCTGATCTTCGACATCCGTTACAATACCGGGGGCAATGTCCACAACGAGGTGTTGAATTTCTTGTCGCAGCGACACTACCTCAACTGGAAGTACCGCGAGGGCGGATTGAGTCCGCAGCCCAATTTTGCTCCGGCCGACAAGCCCATCATCCTGCTGACCAACGAACAATCCCTCAGCGACGCCGAGATGACGGCGCAGGGATTCAAGGCGTTGAAGCTGGGCAAGATCGTAGGCAATGAGACCTACCACTGGATCATCTTCACCAGTGGGGTGGGACTGGTAGACGGATCTTTCATCCGGATGCCTGCCTGGGGTTGCTATACCCTGGATGGCAAAGACCTGGAGAGAAATGGGGTCCGACCCGATGTGGTGGTCGTGAACACCTTCGAAGACAAGATCAACCACCGCGACCCGCAGTTGGACAAGGCCATCGACCTGATCCTGAAACAGCTGAAATAGTAACCCTTCGGGGGATCGGTTAGGACAATTGTTTCCCGAAGGCACCGTTGTACCGAGGGGATGCCACCCTGTCGTTGCCGCAAGAGCTTGGGGGATTGTTTATATTTTCGAGGATGGAATGGGATTTTTGTGTGGATATTCTCCCATTCATTTAGTATAGCAGGATGTTTGAAAGTATCATGTGTAATATAGCATGACGCCATGCGGGATGCCCAGATGAGATCACCCTGAAATCCGAGCTGGTAGCGGTAGCTACTTAAAAGTAATCACAAAAACTGCAGAATCAATTTTAGAGAAAATTTGAAACGCCAAATTGTTTTATTTCCCGACTTAAATAATCTGGCTTCAAGATTTAAATCGAAATTCATTATGGTACTTCAGAAATTCAGTACTGGGAAGAAATCTTGAAGGTAAAATAATCTGTTGATTATCATATTTAAGGAAGTATTACATAATTGAATTTGATTCTTTCTTCTTAAATAGTAAAGGTGATACTCTAACTTTAAAATCGGTTGTAATGGTTATTAAACCAGACTCAAAGGCCCTGTCGTGAAGTGCATTAATTGCAATTCCATTTTGTGGATTCAATCTATTTTTTTCATCGATACTCCATGGCTTAATGTGTCCTGCTATTAATAATTCTGGTTGTTGGAGTCCTGTTATACAACATGTATTATTATATGATGCCAAAATGGTACTTCTAAAGAAATTTTGATTCACTCTTACTTTTACTAATTGTTCCCTACTTTTACCTTCTTTGAGTAAATCACCTTCAGATATATTATTTAGTTTCTCAATAGTTGTGTTTTCAGTTTTTGCAAGGAGTCTTTCACTTTCGAATGGTAAATCATCCCAATTCTCTATAAACTCTTTCCAAATTTCTTTATCTAGATTGCTAGCATTCGTTGCACCTTTGATTCCTCTAGCTTTTAAACTTGGGTCAAGGCTTGCGAAGTTGACAAGTTTATAAGCCACGGCACCAGAAGTTCGTCCCAAAAGATTTGCTAGATTAATAACATCTGGATTCAGCCTATGCAATTTACCAAAAGGGAGTTTGCAGTATAGATTTACTGCTAGAATTAGTTCATCTCTGGTCCACAAAGTCTGCCCTTTTTTCATGCTTCACATTCTTCTTGTATAATAAATTCAAAACCACATGCAGACAAAGGACATTTATGGTGCTGAGTCTGTTCCGGAGTTTTGTATAAATCTAATGTAATATCAGTTCTCGTACCGCAAATAGGGCAAGTTGTAGGCTGGTCTGAGAATAGAAAAACTTCTGAGTGGTCTGACATATTGACGCAAGTATTAAGTTGAAAAATGAAACATTGATCTTTTAATTCGCAGAGATTATAGTAAGTGATTTCATCTCAATTGAAGATATTTTTAAAACTCCTGCTATTGAAATTGGTTGACAAGGGAAACTAGCACATAAAACATCAAAATCCGGTATTCTTTTATGAATCTGGGTCATTTATATCGTAGTTAAAATGATCATTTTCAAACAACTCCGGATTTATTTTTTTGAAGTTTTCCTCGTATGTTACTCTTACGCATTTATCCCATTCACTTGCATAAACACATTGACCACCCGCACTATACATTGCGAAGTGAGAATAGCCTATTCAGCAAAAAGAGCAATAACTTTAAATGAGTATTTTTTTGTAGTCATTTTCTAATTGAAGATTGATGAATTAAAAAACTGGGCAAAAGATATTTCAAGAGCAGAAAGGATCTTTTCAATGTTGACTATTGAAACATTTCTTTTCCCATTTTCAACACTCGCCATATAAGTTCTGTCAATCTCTGCTTTTAAAGCCAGCTGTTCTTGGGATAATCCTTTGGCCTTCCGTAATTCTTTGATCCGTAGACCTATCTTCATTCGTATATCCATAGGGTTAAAAGTATTTGTCTGTTGATTATGAGTCAACGGATTATGAGTCACATTTGATTTTTGTTGTATCAATGTGATACAGTACTATAACTGTGTTTTTGGGGTTAGCAGATCTCGGAAATGAGATCTATTAGGGTGTTATTTTTGTTGAATGGCTTTAGCTCACATTCCCAAACCAATATCACTTTCCATCCCAATACCTGTAAGGCTATTTCAGCTTCCTTATCCCTTGCTGCAGTGGCTTTAATTTTTTGCAACCACCATTCTGTCCGTGTTTTGGGTAACACGAAGTAACGGCATCCCTTGTGGCCATGCCAGAAACATCCATTGACAAAAATGACTGTCTTGTACCGGGGCAGTACGATGTCTGGTTTGCCGGGGAGATCCTTCACATGCAGCCGGTATCGGAAGCCATTTTGGAACAGGAATTTCCTGACCAGCATCTCGGGCTTCGTGTTCTTGCCCTTGATCCGGCTCATGTTGTAACTTCTTACTTCGGGTTCGTGGACGTCGGTCATGGGGTGAATGGTTACGCACTAAGTTAAGCAGGATTTTTGGGTCTGCCGAATCATGCTGCTTCTTCCGCCCTTGACCAAAGCATCCCCTGAACCATCCAACCATCCCGCCGCTCTCCCTCTTCCGGTCTCCTGTCTCCGGTTTCCGGTTTCCCGTCTTCCACAAAGCTATCCACAACGGTAGCATCATGCCTACCGCCCATGCTCCATGCCCCCTGCTCCATGCCTTTCCCTCCATGCTCCATGCTCCATGCTTTGTCCGGCCGAAGTGATCATTTGCTACCCCGGCAGCCTTAACCCGCGGCCGGTTCTTCTCCTACATCCTCCATTTCTACAAACCTTTAACCGCTCCGCGGTTGGAAAAATCAAGCCCCCCTTTTTCCGGTCTCCAGTCTCCGGTTTCCGGTTTCCCACAAAGCTACCCACAACGGTAGCATCATGCCTACCGCCCATGCTCCATGCTCCATGCTTTGTCCGGCCGAAGTGATCAGTTGCTACCCCGGCAACCTGAACCCGCGGCCGGTACTTCTTCCCTTGTCATCCGATTCTACAAACCTTTAACCGCTCCGCGGTTGGAAAAATCAAGCCCCCCTTCTTCCGGTCTCCTGTCTCCGGTTTCCCGTCTCCCTTTTCCCACAAAGCTATCCACAACGGTAGCATCATGCCTACCGCCCATGCTCCATGCCCCATGCTCCATGCCCCATGCCCCCTGCTTCCTACTCCGTCTTCACCCGTATCTCCGCCTCCTTCAGTCCCGTGCTGCTGGCTTTGAGGTGGATCTGGCCTTTGGTGCCGTTGGAGCGGAGGATGGCGAGGCACATGCCGCTGAAGGCCCTGCGCTCGTGCGACTGGGCGGGCTCGAGGCTGATGGGGTTGCCATTGCCTACCCCGACCAGTGTTCCGCTTCCCTCCACCTCGAATCGAATCAGGGGATCGGCCCCGGGAACCAGGATTCCTTTCTCGTCGGTGATGCGGACGGTGACATAGCTGAGCGACTTTCCGTCGGCGGTGAGCTGCTCTTTGTCGGCCGTCAGAGAGATGAGGGCGGGATCGCCGGCTGTCCGCACCCGGTCGGATGCCACCAGTTTCCCATTCCGGTAGCCTTCTGCCTGGAGGGTGCCGGCTTCAAACGGCACTTTCCACCGCAGGGTAAGGGCCTTTGCTGTCTTGATCTGTTGTGTGCCGAGGGGTTGGTCGTTCAGCGACAGCCTCACCTCATCGCAGTTGGTGTAGGCCACCACCTCTACCACCTGACCGGCTTTCCAGTTCCAGTGGGGCAGCAGGTGAACCATCGGCTCACTGGTCCACTGGCTCTTGTAAAACCAGTAGCTGTCCTTGGGAAATCCGCACAGGTCGAAGATGCCGAAGTAAGCGCTGACGGCCGTCTTCTCGTAGGGAGCCGGTTCACCGAAATAGTCGAACCCCGTCCAGATGTAATGACCGGCCATCCACGGTCGGCTTTTGACGGCTACCCAGGCCTCTTCGTGGGTGGTGCCTCCGCTGGCGTTGTCGAAGGCTGAGGCTTGCAGGTCGGGCCGGGTCTTCGTGAGGGAGTCGATGGGCAGATGATAGACGCCCCGGCTGTCAAACTGCGAGGTGGTCTCGCTGGCCAGATAGAACCAGTTGGGGTGTTTCTGCCGGATCTCGTCGTAGGCATCGATGGTGTAGTTGAATCCCACCACGTCGACGGCGGCTGTCATCCCCTTTTTGTCGGCCTCCCGCACGAAATTGAAGGCGGAGGTGGTAAATCGGGAGGTGTCGTATTTTTTGATGGTGGCGGTCAGTTCGCGGGCGATATCGCCGCCATTGGTGCTGCCGGGGAACCATTGCTCCTTGATCTCGTTGCCGATGCTCCAGAAGATGACCGACGGATGGGTCCGGTCGCGACGCACCATGTCGGTGATCTCCCGCTCATGCCACTCCCTGAAAAAGTTCTGAAAACCGAAGGGTGCCGCATCCTTGCCGATGTACCAGCAGTCGAAGGTCTCGTCCATCACCAGGAAGCCCATCCGGTCGCAGAGGTCGAGCAGTTCGGGGGCCATCAGGTTGTGGCTGCAGCGGATGCCATTGCAGCCCATCTCCTTCAGCAGTTCGAGCTGTCGCTGGAGGGCGCGGTCGTTGAGGGCCGATCCCAGCGGTCCGAGGTCGTGGTGGTTGCAGACCCCTTTGATCTCGGTCCTTTTGCCGTTGAGGAAGAAGCCACTGTCGGCCCTGAAGGCTATCGAACGAATGCCGAAGGGGGTGTCGTAGCTGTCTACCAGCTCCTTGCCTTTGTAGATCCGGGTTTGAAGCGTATGCAGGTTGGGATGTTCCGTATCCCAGAGGGCAGGCTTGTTCACCCGCATCCGAGCGGCGAGGGTGGTGCCAACACCCGGATCCAGGGAGGCCGAACGGCTGTCGGTGGCGATCTCTTTGCCGGCGGTGTTGAGGATCGAAGAGACGACCCGTACCACCTCCCGTTCGTTGCTGCTGTTCTCGATCGTGGTGGCCACCTGTACCATTGCCTCCCGTGTGGAGACCTGGGGGGTAGTCACCTGCGTGCCCCATTCGCCGACGTGGATCTCGCCCGTCTCCTCGAGCCAGACATGCCGGTAGATGCCGGCACCGGTGTACCATCGTGAGTCGGGCTGACGGGAGTTGTCGACCTTGACCGCCAGCAGGTTGGTGCCCTTGCGGAGCCAGCGTGTGAGGTCGTAGCGGAAGGTGGCGTAGCCGTAGGGACGGGTCCCGAGCGGCCGACCATTGAGGTAGACGGTGCTGTTTTTGTAGACCCCGTCGAAGCAGATGAAGAAGTGTTTGCCCGCCGTCTCCTTCAACTCGAAATGTTTCCGGTACCAGCCGATGCCACCCGGCAACAGTCCGCCCTGGTGACCGGAGGGGTTGTCCGGACGAAAGCTTCCTTCGATGCTCCAGTCGTGGGGCAGGTTGAGGCTGCGCCAGTTCGCGTCGTCGTAATCGTTTTGTTCAGCCTGCGGCGGATCGCCGAGATGAAACTTCCAGTCGTTGTCGAAATTGATCCGGGCGGTATTTTGGGCCATCAAGGCCTGAACGGCCAGCAGGAGAAGGGCAGATAAGATCAGTCGGGTATTCATGGAGGCGTAGTTACAGATGAAAAGGGTGGATAGGATCCGGCAGCGATCCGCCGATAGGCGTCATATTTTATGGAACCTTGACGCACAGGTATTTGATTTTCTCGCGGTTGTAGGTGTAGGTGATGTGCAGCTCGCCCTTCTTGCCTTCGATGATGGCCGGATAGCTGAATTCACCCTCGGCCTGGTCTTCGAGGGTCATCAGGAGATCCCAGTGGATGCCATCTTCGGAAGAGAGGAGGGCCAGCTTGTTGCGCCCCTTCTCGACGGGGTTGCAGATGAGCACCTGCAGTCCGCTGCGGAGGGTCACCGCGTCGATGCCGGAGTTGTTGTTGGGCAGGGAGGTGGCTTTTAGCGGGGACCAGCTCTTGCCACCATCGGCCGACCAGCTCTCCACGATGCGTTTCTCCCGGCTGCGGCAGAGCAATTGCAGGCGGCCATCCGGGTAGAAGAGGGTGGTGGGTTGGATGGCGTTGAAGCCGTTGTTGTCGATCTCCGTTTGCTGCCAGTTTTGCAGGGATGGGTCGGTCGTTTCGACGTGTATGTGCCAGAAATCCTTCGTTTCGGTGCTGGAGGGACAGAGGATGGTGCCATCCTTGAGTCTGACTGGCTTGTCTTTGATGGGGCCCAGGTGGCCACCGGGTATTTTGATTGCCTTCGACCAACTTTTGCCCCCGTCTTTGGAGGTTTTGTATTCACCCCACCAGAGTTTGGGAGAGAGACCCACCTTGTAGAAGAGGGCGACCTCGCCGTTGTCGAGTTGGAAGAGGACCGGGTTCCAGCAAGCGTACCGGAGGGTGTCGTTGATGACTCCATCGGCCACCTTCACCGGAACCGACCATTTTCCTTTGGTCTTGGAGGAGAGGTAGATGCAGACGTCGGGATGATTCTCGTGTGTTCCGCCGAACCAGGCAGCCAACAGTCCCTCCCGGGTATTCAGGATGGTGGAGGCATGACAGGAGGGAAATTCGGCCTTCTCGTAAATGAATTCGGAGACGACCAGCCTGGCCTTGTGTGTGGCGGCAAAATGGGGTGTGGCAAGCAGCAGGAATGCCGGTAAGAGGAGCAGCAGTTTTTTCATGATCCGTGTTCTTGGAGAATCCCGTGCGGAAGGGCAGGGATCCGGTTATTCGTTACCGGCATGGCGACCGGCCGATAGATGATTTGTAGTCCAAAGATAGTGAAACAATCAGGACAAATCCCAAAGATCGAATGTCGGGCGCGGTCGATGGGCCGTCGAAGGATTTTGTCTCCCTGCCGGGTCCTCTGAATTTCCGTAAATTCCTCTTTTTCAACGACACGAAAAGCCAAAAGGGTCTGCGCCATTGTGTTTTGGGTCGGAGATGGAAGGCGGGAGTTCGTCGGTAAAAAGCGTCAGTATTTGGAGACAAAAGTGGGGAGTTTGTCGGCAAAAAGGGGGAGATG
>JAJTBP010000059.1 GCA_021286825.1 Marinilabiliales bacterium
GCTGCCTGAGGCAATGGAGAGAGGGTTAAAGGCCCTCTCTTTGCATGCAGTCAGCATCCAAAAATACAATGCCTCCACGGTCCGGTTGATTGGCACCTCTGCCATCCGGAGTGCCGCCAACAAAGTAGAATTTATCGAGAAGGTACGCAGCCAGTTTGGCTGGGAACTGGAAGTGATCGACGGGGACAAGGAAGCCGGATACATTTTCAGGGGAACGGTGAAGTCCCTCCCTCCCATCGACGACCCCTATCTGGTCCTTGACATCGGTGGAGGCAGCAACGAATTTATCCTGGCAAAAGGGGATCAAATTTTGTGGAAAAAAAGTTTCAACATTGGCATTGCCCGGGTATTGGAACTCTTTTCGCTAAGCGATCCCCCGACATTACCCGAAATCGCTCGGGTTGAAACCTGGTTCTCCGAACACCTGGATGAACTTTTTATCCGTTGGCAGGAGTGTCCGGCCAAAACCCTGGTGGGTTGTTCGGGGGCTTTCGACACCCTGATGGACATTCGGGAAGGGAAAGAACCGGATGCCACCTTCCGCATCTCTTCTGATTTTCCTTTGGAGACCTTTCATGCCCTCCGTTCCCGTTTGATGGCGGTAGGATATGAAGAGAGAAGCCGAATCCAAGGAGTCGACAGCAATCGGGTGGCGATGATTGTCATTGCCGTGATGTTTATTAACTTCATTCTGCACAAACTGAATATTGAACGGATGATCCATACCCATTTTTCATTGAAGGAGGGGGTCATGTTTGAAATGTCCGAACAGTATGATAAAACCTCGCCATGCTAAAAATACTGGTCATCGATGATGAGAAGAGTATCCGGAATACACTCAGGGACATCCTGGGATACGAAGGCCACCAGGTAGAACTTGCCGAAAACGGAATGACCGGAATCGACTGGGTCCGATCCACCGATTTTGACATCATCCTGTGTGACATCAAAATGCCTGAAATGGATGGCTTGGAGGTGTTGGAACAGATCCTTCACATCCGTCCGGAGGCCACCGTTGTGATGATATCCGGACATGGAACCATCGAAACAGCCGTGGAATCCATCAAGAAAGGAGCTTTCGATTTCATCCAGAAACCACTTGATCTGAACCGATTGCTGATCACCCTTCGCAATGCCAGCGATAAGTCGGCACTCGTCAAGGAGACCTTTTTGCTCAAACAGAAAGTAAACAAGAAATATGAGATCATTGGAGCGTCACAGGCCATCCGAAAAGTGCTTGAGATGTGCGACAAGGTGGCGCGCACCGAGGCCCGTGTCCTGATCACAGGAGCTAACGGAACAGGAAAAGAACTGGTGGCCAGAAGGCTGCATGAGATGTCGGCCAGAGCTGAACAACCTTTTGTGGAGGTCAATTGTGCGGCCATACCATCAGAATTAATTGAGAGTGAACTCTTTGGACACGAAAAGGGAGCCTTCACTTCTGCCATCAAACAGCGCAAAGGAAAATTTGAACAAGCCGATCTGGGAACCCTCTTCCTGGATGAGATCGGCGACATGAGCCATTCTGCCCAGGCCAAAGTGCTGCGCGCACTTCAGGACAACATCATCACACGGGTGGGAAGCGACAAACCTGTGGAGGTCAACGTGCGGGTCATTGCAGCCACCAACAAGGATCTTCAGGAGGAGATCAAAAAGGGCAACTTCAGGGAGGATTTGTACCACAGGTTGTCTGTTATCCTGATCCATGTCCCGTCATTGGATCAACGCAAGGAGGACATTCCTTTGCTGGCCACACACTTCATCCAGCAAATCAGTGAGGAGTATGGGCAACTTCCCAGAGAAATTACCCCGGATGCGATCGAAAGGCTTATGCAGCGTAGCTGGAGTGGCAACATCCGTGAATTCCGGAATGTCATCGAGCGACTCGTCATCCTGGGAGGTAAAATCATCACGGAAGAAGACGTAAGCAGTCTGGCCTGACAGATGCCCCATGGAACCCGTAGGGATCTCTCTATGGATCAGGGAATGATGATCCGGAGGGATAGCGGATCGATGGAGACTTCCAGCGGATCACTGTTTTCGATCGGTTCCCCATCCACATGAAAATTTAGGTTTGCTCCGGTAATGCGTACCGATGCCGCCTTGAAGGCCGTGCATTTGGAGGATTTGTCTATGCTCCTGTTAAACAGTCGGATGCCGAGTGACAAGGCGCCAAACAATCCAAACGGGCGGAGCGCGATGAAATCAAGGAGACCATCCTGGACACTGGCAGCCGGAGCGATGTAGGCATTGTTACCGTATTGGGAGGTATTGGCCAGGGTCATTACAAAGGCCGTATGTGTTTGAGGGTGGCCATCGACCTCAACGGTATAGATACCCGCCTTGTATGAAAAAAACTCCCGGATCACGGCCTTAAAATAAGGAATGGGTCCACGACTCACCGATTTGGCAAAACACCGGGCAATGTGGTCATCAAATCCCAATCCGCACACATTCATAAACCGACGGCCATTGACTACTCCTGTATCAATTCGGGTTACCTTTCCATGGAGCAATTGTTGCAGAGCCATTTCAGGTTTCATGGAGAGGCCCAGTTCTCTGCCAAGGGCATTCCCAGAACCGGCGGGAATCAATCCCATGGTCCGCTGTGTCCCAGCCAGGGCAGAGGCCACTTCGTTCATGGTCCCATCCCCACCAACCGCTACAAAGACATCAAATTTCTCCATCCGCTTCTTGATGATCTTCCTGGCATCTCCGGGAGCACGGGTAAACAGGATGCGGTACTTCACCCCCTTTGCCCTGCAGGCGGATGCTATCATTTGCAGAAAATCTCGCCTTCCCCCAACTCCGGCAATCGGATTGATGATGAAAAGATAGGACATGGGTTGCTCCTGATTGATTGATTCCATGATTGAAAGGGAGAAAAGTTCAAAGAATTTGATGCTTGACAAAACAGTTTTCTTACGACTGCTCAATAGTTTGCAAAGATAATCCACCATTTTTAACATCTTTCGCTTTGGAAAAATTTTTTTCAATCCGGGAAATTAGAGACACCCATCGTTTCTTAGAAACCGATGATTATTCGTGTATCTTTCTATAAATTTGATTATCAATATTTTATATAAATAAAAGTTATTAACAATTGTTCATAACTCTGGTTGAAACAAGGTTTGTATAAATCAACGAAAAAAGTTGCAAAACGGGGTCTCTTTGTTGTACATTTGAAATATCAGGTCAGCCATAAAGGGTCACCCGGAAAAGGCGGAAGAGGCCAAAAGTTCTTAAGTGAGTTGGAGGCCAAATCGTACAAACTGAGAAGTTTGCGTCGAGGACGGGTCAGAGTTGGGGCAACTGAAGGGAGCGATCCCAGGGGGTGTCCGAATCACCTGACAGATCAGCAGTTCTTTTCCACATTGAAGCAAAATGGACAATGTCCGGAGCGCCGCAAGGCAGGAAGGAGGTTGGTTGAAATCGTCTCTCGCAAGAGAGGATCCGCAAGGGTCAGAGAGTAGAGCAGGAAAGAGCGGGCCGCAAGGTCCGGCGATAACCTGGCCGGTTGTTTGCCACTCCGGAAGTGCTTCGCAAGAGGTGCTGAGGGAGATTCCCAAAACGGAAACCCCAGGGTGGAAGAGGCGGGACGGCCGCGAGAGGTGTCAAAAGCATCAGTCGCGTGTTGGGTTGCCGCAGAAATGATTGTGGGGCGAAAGTTTCATAACAGATCGTACGACCAAGGGAAAAGAAAGAAGCGTTCTTCAGTTAGTGAAGCCAAGAGTGAGGACCAATCCGGATGCAAATCTGGGTGGTTTTCGAAGGAAACCGGAATCTAACGAGGAAGGGAGTACCCGGAAAGGGAGATCATCGCAAGGTGAGGGTACCGGACGGACTGGAGGCAACTCTCTCCCGGAAGGGTTTTGCAAGAAACCCGAAAGGAGTGCCGGAAACTGTAGCCGTAACAGGAGGCAGCGGAAGGTAAAGGGTCGGCAACGTTGCCAAGCGTAAGTGCGGCAGATGCCAGTGGCCAGCCAAAATAACCGTAGCCTGGCACCACGACAGGTCCGCCTGTCAAGGAGGAATGGGGACAAATTCAAAAGATTTGTTCCCATTTGTGTTTTTAGCCGCTTTCCATTCCATCCATTGGCAGGATTTGCTAACTTTGTGCAAATCAACTACCGGGTCCTACCCGTTTGCTACCAAATCTCACAATGTACCAACCAAAATTTCAGCCATTCAGGTCGGAACTTCTCATGTTGTTCCTGCTGCTCAGTCTAAACAGCTTTTCACAAGGCCGCATGCTCAGAGGAGAAGTATGGAAAGACTATTCACTCTCTGATACCAAAGCGGATTTCTATGTGGCCACCAATGGCCGTGACGACTGGTCGGGAACACTTCCAGAACCCAACAAGTTGCATACCGACGGTCCATTCGCAACCCTTGGCAAAGCCCGGGAGGCTGTCCGAACACTGAAAACCAAAATCTATCTTCCCAAGAAACCTGCTTTGGACAAACGATACGTAGGTTCACCCCACCCTTATGGCACTGGCAGGGATATTCTTGTGCTCCTACGTGAAGGTGTCTACCCGCTCGATAGCACCTTAACGTTCAACGAATCAGATGGAGGGGAAAGGGTTGAAACCGAATTGCCTACAGGAGCCTTCGAATACCACCACCTCAAGGATTACTTTGTCACCTATGCCGCTTACCCGGGAGAAAAAGCCGTAATTTCCGGAGGTAAAAGGATCATCGGATGGAAAAAGAATGGAGTGAAATGGCAGGCTACCATAAACGGAATGGCAATCACCGAACTGTTTGCGGATGGCGTCAGGCAGACCTTGGCAAGGACTCCGAACAAAGGATTCTTTGCCACCGATGGTCAACCAACCGACCCGGGCATATTCAGCTTCTTCCCGGGCCAACTGAAGAACTGGAAGGGCCTGGAGGATGCCCGACTAACGATGATTGTCCGATGGGGAGCCATCCACAGCTCGCTTTCCAGGGTAGATGAAAATAAGCATCTGGCTTACCTCAAGACACCCGATCCGGAGATGCTCAATGTCCCACCCAAATATTATCTGGAAAACCTCGAGGCCTTGCTGGATACTACCTCCGAATGGTTCTTCGATCCGAAAACGCACCTGCTCTCCTTCATCCCTCCCAAACAAATAGCCGATCCAAATCTTGCGACCATACTGACTCCCTCCATCCCATCACTGGTTAAGGCAAGCGGTTCAAAAGAGCATCCACTGCGCAATCTGCGGTTTTATCAGCTCACCTTTTCAACCACCAAACCGGGAGATCGTGCCACCCTTGATTTCAACTACGCCAAAAACTGTGAGATCATCGGTAATCTGATCGAAAATACGAGTCAGACTGCCATCTATCTGGGCAAAGGGTGTTACCACAACCTGGTCGACAAAAACATCATCCAGAACATTACCGGTTCCGGTATCGCGGTTCTGGGCTCTCCACAACCCGAAAACTGGGCGGATCTGGTCAGCGACAACCGGGTTTCCCGTAACCAGGTAGCCAATCTGCGTCCGGCTATGGTAGGCATCCGGACGGCCAATGCACTTCGTACCACCATCGCCAGAAACTATGTCACCAATACGGGAAGTTACGGAATCACAGTGGGGTCATGGCCCAATGTTGAAGAATCAAGCGATGGCAGTCATCTCGTTGAATACAACCATGTCTCCTTTACCAACATGGCCAGAGATGATGAAGGTGCCATTGCCGTTTATGGATTGAGTCCGGGTTCGGTGGTGAGGGAAAATCTCATCCATGATGTCAAACCAGCAGCAACCAACGAAAATGTTGGCCTTTTCTTCCAAAACATGGCTTCCGGATGGACCCTGAACAACAACATCCTCTACGGACTTAAGCAAGCCGAAGTAAAATATTGTGCCGCTTATCCTGAAGACAACCACTATTTTGGCAACCTTCAAATAGAGAGGCCTGTAAACGAACCCGAAAAAATCATCGAAGGGGAGGCTGCATTTTCCTACAGTCAACTCCACATCGAAACCCCCGAACCAGCCAAAACAGGTTCTGTGCTGGAGGTCAGGGCTATGGTGAAAAATGAGGGTTCCACCGGCAACATCCAGGTACCACTCTATGCCGATGGGATCGCGATCCAGTGGCAACTTTTCCCGGTCATCAAAGGAAACAGCCGCATCATCACCTTCCATCATCAGTTTTTTACCCCTGGCAACCACCGACTAGCCATCGGCAACACACCGGAACAGTCGGTTCTCATCACCGGGGATACCATTCGAATCCTCTGTTCCGACCTCCAGATCAGTGGCAAGGAGTTGCCAGTGGGCGATACCCTAAGAGTCACCGCAATGGCCAAAAACAATGCTGAAAATGAACAACGTCAGGTTATCCCACTCCTGTTGGACAACCAAATCCTTGAGACAAGGGAAATTCTGTTGAAAAAAGGAGCATCAAAACTGATTTCATTTGCCGTGACAGCTAAACCCGGCACGCATTCCATCACGATAGGAAACCTGCCACCCATCAGTTTTGGCATCTTCTCCCTTAAAAGACTTGCCATCAGCCAAAACGATCTGCGGACCTTCTGCTCTGCTACGGCAAAACCTTGCAGCTATTCCTTCAGCGTTGCGGATGGAACCTATAGCATTACTGCTGCAGGGACTGACTTCCTACATGCCGAAGACTCTTATGGAACCATCTATCTGCCCAAAGCCGTCAAGGGAAACTTTGTCGCAACCGTGAAGGTATCAGCCCTGGGAGAAGGTGTAAGCGACTGGTTCAGATTCGGCATTTTCGTCCGGAATAAACTGGAAAAACCGGTAGGTGCCGTTCAAGGTGAACCCGGATCGGTGTTGATGTTCTCTACGCCCAAGAGGCATGGGGTACAATGGGACGAATTTGGGGATGGATCCATGCACAACTCCAGAAGCTTCAACTACAACCTTGAAAAGACACTACCCGTTTGGCTCAAGTTGGTCCGCCACGGGAACAGCATCTCCGGCTATTATAGTTTGGATGGGAAAACCTGGATTCTGAGCAGGGAGTCTGGCCAGATTGCGTCTATGGCAGAGCGTCTGGATATCGGACTAGCAGCAGGTTCCAATGACCAAAAACCCTCCAAGGTTCAATTTGAAGAGTGGATGATATGGACAACAGAATAATATGGAGCTGATGAGAAGGAAGCGTTAAGCCGGCTAACTAAAGATACAAATCATCCAGATCCGAAGCGCCCAGTTCCGTCAGAAAGGTTGCGATCGTTTCAGTCAGATAGGCAAAAAATTGGGCACCTTTTGCTGCTGTAGCGCCCGACGGGTTACCGATTCCTGTCTCTGTCGTGACGCTGCTCCATTTGCGCTCGGCCCAGGCCCAGCCTTGGTTGAGCGCACGTACCCGAAACTTTTTGGCCTTCCCCTCCCCTGCTTCATCCAGAGGCAATACCAGTTCAGGAAAGAGGTGAAGCATCAGGCTGGTTTCGACTTCACCGGCATGTTCGCCAAGGTCTTGGAATAATCCGGCAGGCTCCGGAATTTTAAACCAATTGCATTGGGTGAGCAACATTCCCGGGAAAAGAAGGTTGAGCTCCCGGATCATTTGTTTGAAGTCATTGCCACCATGTGCATTGAGGATGACAAATTTCTTGACTCCCTGGCGGCTCAAAACAGTCAATACATCTTTGAGAATCATCATCTGTGTGGAAGGATTCAGATTGAGGTCCAACAAGATATCCGGCTGACCGGTATTGACGCCAAAACAGACTGTGGGCAATACGGTTACAGAGGTCCCTTGATTCATTGCCAACCGGGCACTCTCTTCTGCAAGACGACGGGCAATGTAGTTGTCAGTCCCGTAAGGAAGGTGATAATTGTGCGCCTCAGTCGCTCCCCATGGTAGTATAGCAACTTCGGGGACCGTTGACTTCTGGTTTTTCCAGTTGTTCTCTTCCAATACAAATGCTCTCATCTCCTTTTTTTATTTGCAAAGTAAAGGAATTTGGCAAAGAAGAATCTGCCATGAGCCAAAGATGTTAAAATATTATGGCTATTTTCGTTTGCGGAATCTTGATTTTCCGATGTTTCCCGTACGTGAGCCTTTAACCGGTCAACAACAACTTATGAAATTCAGCCCACCAAACGGTTGAAAAAAGAGAAAGCAAAGATGAAAATTGAAATGTTCCAGGTGGATGCGTTTGCCGAATCCCAATTTGCCGGCAATCCGGCAGCAGTATGTTTGTTGGACCATTGGCTGGATGAGCCCCTCATGCAGCAAATTGCCATGGAGAACAACCTTTCGGAAACGGCATTTGTCAAAAAAGGGACAGATGGATACGAGATTCGCTGGTTCACTCCGCTGACGGAGGTGGAACTTTGCGGACATGCCACACTGGCTTCGGCCCATGTGCTCTTTCACCACAAAGGATTCAAAGGAGGAGAAATTGTTTTCCACTCCAGATACAGTGGACAATTGACGGTCACATTGAAGGGAAAATGGTTGGAGCTCAACTTCCCTGCCGACACGCTGGAACCCGCCCTTCCTCCGGATGGACTGGTACACGCTTTGGGTATCAAACCGCTCGAAATATGGAAAGGGCGAAAAGATTACTTGTTGTGCTACGGAGCGCAGGAAGACATTGAGGCGCTTCGACCCGATTTTGGCATGCTCAAAAAAGTACAGGCAAGAGGCATCATCGTAACCGCACCGGGTTATGAATTCGATTTTGTCTCTCGTTTCTTTGCCCCGGCCGTGGGGGTCAACGAAGATCCTGTAACGGGATCGGCACACACTTCGCTGACACCCTTCTGGGCGCATCGGATGAGTCAGCTCTCCTTTGAAGCGGCTCAGCTATCAGCTAGAGGCGGTATCCTGCAATGCCATCTGTCGGGCGATAGGGTTTTGATCGCTGGTTCTGCCAAAACCTTCCTCCAAGGCACCATTTATCTGGATCAATTGACACAAGAAGTACAATCTGACGAAAGAAAACCAAAATAGTATGAACCAAACCCGAATGGTATGAAAACGACTCCAACAAAACTAATGCTAGTAATCCTGATTCTTTTATCCGCCTTTTGGACAAAAGCGGATGTAACCTTGCCTCCCTTCTTCAATTGCAACATGGTACTTCAGCAAGGAATTCCCATTCCCGTCTGGGGATGGGCTTCGCCGGGAGAGAAGGTAAGTGTAACCTTCAACAACAAAACGGTCACTACACGAACCGGTAAGGATGGAAAATGGAACGTCACACTGGCTCCCATGAATTATGGGGGACCATACAAAATGCTGATAAAGGGTAACAATCAACGTACCATTGAGAACATCCTGATTGGAGAAGTCTGGGTCTGCTCCGGACAATCCAACATGGAATTCGGTCTCGCATCTGCCTTACAGGCCGAAGCGGAAATCGCCGCCTCCAACTATCCAGAAATCAGATTGTTTACTGTAAAGAAACGCATTGCAAAGACACCTCAGGAAAATCTTGAGGAGGGGGAATGGTGGGAATGTTCTCCCATCTCTTCTCCACGGTTCTCTGCCGTCGCCTACTTCTTTGGCAGAGCCCTATATCAAAAATTGAAAGTCCCAATCGGCCTGATCCACACTTCATGGGGAGGAACGGTTGCAGAAACATGGACCAGCCCGGAAACCATCGAGAAAAACCCCGATTTTGCCAAGATGTTGGAAGCACTTCGGAAAGTTGACCTGAATGAATATGCCAAGAGTGTTGAAAAAGAAATTCGGGACAGACTTCAGGAATACGCTACGACAGATCAGGGTATGAATGGAGAAAAAGCGATCTGGGCTGAGGCTGAATTCAACGATCAGACCTGGAAGACGATGCCTGTTCCAGCCTACATCGAAAAGAACGGACTCCAGGGCGCGGATGGATTCTTCTGGTTCAGGAAGGACTTTGTTGCCGATGATCTGATGGCTGGCAAGCTGGCAACAGTTGAACTCTCCAAAATCAACGATTCTGACATCACCTGGATCAACGGGGTCAGGGTGGGTTCCACGGAATTGAAAGCCGAAGCAAAAAGAGTCTATACCATCCCCGAAGGGGTTCTGAAAGCCGGCAAAAACAACATCACTGTACGGGTGGAAGATGTCGGTGGAAACGGAGGAATGTATGGCGATCCCCAGGAGATGAAAATTACCTGTGGATACAAGAGCATCCCGCTGGCGGGAGATTGGAAATACAAGATCGGCCTGCTGAAGGTAAACACTTCGCTGGGGCCCAACTCCTATCCCACCCTGCTCTACAACGGCATGATCAATCCCTTGATCCCATACGGCATCAAAGGAGTCATATGGTACCAAGGGGAAGGCAACGCCGGACGAGCCTACCAATACAGAAAGGTCTTCTCCGACATGATCCTCGACTGGAGAAAACAATGGAACCAGGGAGACTTTCCCTTCCTCTTTGTTCAGTTGGCCAATTTTATGAAACCCGACTCAGTTCCGTCAGAAAGCAGCTGGGCTGAGTTGCGTGAAGCCCAAACCATGGCTCTCGAACTTCCGAAAACAGGAATGGCCTCGGCCATTGATGTGGGTGATGCACTCGACATCCATCCCAAAGACAAACAGACAGTTGGCAAACGACTGGCACTTTCCGCACTGAACGTAGCCTATCGTCAAAACATTGAATACATGGGCCCCGTCTTCAAAGAGATGAAAATTACCGGAAACAAAGCGGTTTTGACTTTCAGCCATGTCGCCAACGGACTTACCATAAAAGACAAATACGGTTATGTCAAGGGTTTTGCCATTGCTGGAGCCGATCACAAGTTTTTCTGGGCAAAAGCAAAGGTCACAGCTCCTGATACAGTGGAGGTAAGCGCAATGGAAGTGAATCAACCGGTGGCTGTCCGTTACGGATGGGCCAACAATCCGGATGACGTCAATCTCTACAACAGCGTCGGATTGCCGGCAGATCCTTTCCGAACAGACAAATGGAAAGGGGTAACGGAATAATACCGGGGATTTAATTTATGGAAAGTGAGAGCAGGAGCGATGATCCATCACTCCTGCTCTTTCATTTCATGCAAAACTGCGCAGCAGACGGATCTCTTCAGCCCAAAGATCCTCTTCGGGAGTCTCAAGGATGATCGGAAGGTTGTCTAGCCGTGAATCCTGCATGATCAGTCGGAACATTTCAATTCCGATCAATCCTTTCCCGACATTGTCGTGCCTGTCCACACGAGATCCCAATTCCTTCTTGGAATCGTTGAGATGAATTCCGCGGAGGTATTTAAAACCGATCGCTTCGTCGAATTTTTGCCAGGTACGCTCATATTCATCTTTGTCCCGAAGGTCATATCCCGCAGTGAATGTATGGCAGGTATCGATGCAGACGCCCACCCTGCTTTTGTCCTCCACCTGATCAATAATTTCGGCCAACTGTTCAAAGACATGGCCAACATTCGACCCTTGACCGGCGGTATTCTCCAAAACTGCAGTAACTCCCTGGGTACGATCCAGAACAAAGTTGATGGATTCTGCAATGGTGGCAAGACACTTCCCCATCTCAACCTTTTGTAAGTGACTTCCCGGATGGAAATTCAGCAATTTCAATCCCAGTTGCTCACATCGTTGCATCTCATCCAAAAAGGCGGCTCTGGATTTTTCGAGTCCTTCAATCTCCGGATGTCCAAGGTTGATCAAATAGCTGTCATGGGGAAGGATCATTTCCGGAAGAAAGCCATATTTCTCGCAATTCTCCCGAAAAGCTTTGATGCTTGCCGATGAAATCGGAGGGGAAACCCATTGCCTTTGATTTTTTGTAAAGAGGGCAAATGCGTTTGCCCCAATCTCCTTTGCATTCAATGGTGCATTCTCCACACCACCACTTGCACTTACATGCGCCCCTATGTACTTCATCCTGTTTATGCTATAATTGATAATCCAATGAAAATAGTGTAAAATGCCTCATCTTGTACAGGGAAAAACCTGTATTCCTTCAGAAATAAGATCATTGTAAAGGATTATACGAAGATGACCTCCCGGGGTTGAAGATAATTGAAAAAAATATCTGATCTTCGTAACTGATAACGAATTAACCTATCGACATATGAGAAGAAATCTTTTCATGATCACAGCACTGTTGTTGCTGGTGTCCCATTTTTCCGGGGTGAGCCAGGAAAGCAAAGGGAAAAAATCTTCAGATGCAGGAAAAACAGGATGGAACTTTGGTGCACTTCCGGCCATCTCATTTGATACAGACCTTGGATTCCAATACGGAGCCCTGGTCAATTTCTTTGATTATGGCAATGGCAAGAAATTTCCAGGATACGATCATTCCCTGTATTTTGAAGCTTCACATTATACCAAGGGAAGTGGTGTATACCGGTTTTATTACAATTCAGAAAAGTTGTTACCGGGTTACGACCTCTCGTTTGATCTGACTTACCTTCCTGATCAGGCAAATGATTTTTATGGTTTCAACGGATATGATGCCGTTTTCATGAAAAGTTGGGAAGAGACCAGTTCAGACAATTACAAGACAAGGATGTTCTACAAATTTCAGCAAAAGCTTTTCCGAAGCAAACTTGACCTTCAGCACCAGATTGGATCCAGCCATTTCAAATGGGTTGCGGGACTCAATTTTCAGAATTTTGCCCTTGCATCCGTCGACATTGACCGGCTCAATAAAAATAAATCGGATGCAGACAAACTACCAAGCGTACAAGCACAACCCGGGTTATATGAGAAGTACATCGACTATGGCATTCTTTCCAAACAGGAGGCCAATGGAGGATTTGTTCCGGAAATCAAAGCCGGATTGGTCTATGACACAAGACCTGTACGAGTCAATCCGATGAAGGGTATCTGGACCGAGGCTGTAATTACCACGGCACCCACCTTTCTCGGCGCCGAATCCGGGTTCACCCGTATTGCCATCACACACAGACAATATCTCACCATCATTCCGGAAGATCTCTCCTTTGCCTACCGTCTGGGTTGGCAACAAACCATTGGAGGCAAGGTGCCGTTCTACTATCAGTCCCAGATTGTTACCACGGTCATGACCGGATATTCCACTCTCGGATTAGGCGGTTCCAGGTATCTTCGCGGGGCCAGGAGAGACAGGGTGGTTGGTGACGGAGTCGTCTATGGGAACTTCGAGCTTCGATACAAATTGGCCAGGATGAATTTCATTCGGCAGAAATTCATCTGGGGATTGAATGGTTTCATGGACATTGGCCAGGTAACGAAGAAAATAGATATTCCGACCATCTCACTTTTGCATGAAAACACAACCGACTATTTCAATCCGGGTGCAGAGAAACTTCATGCCACCTATGGAGCGGGCATCCGATTGGCTATGAATCAGAACTTCGTGGTAGCCTTGGATTATGGCAGAACCCTGAACGAACAGGATGGTGATTCGGGACTCTACATCGGTCTTCATTATCTCTTTTAGTCGTCGGCATGAAAACTGCATTTGTAGCGGGTGCGTCCGGACTAACGGGATCCCACCTGGTCAACAGGCTTCTTGAATCGCCGGAATATGATCGGGTCATTCTACTCGTCCGTTCCAGTCTGCGGTTGTCCCATCCAAAATTGGTTCAGGTAGAAGCTGATTTTGATCATTTGTCTGATCTGGACCTCACAGTTACCGTCGATCATGCGTTTTGTGCACTAGGGACCACTTTGGCCAAAGCAGGCAGCAAAGAAGCTTTCCGTCGGGTAGATCAACACTATGTCCTGGATTTTGCGGAACTCGCCTTGAAAATTGGCGCCACAGCTTTCTGCCTTGTCAGTTCGATGGGTGCTGATCCCAAATCGAAATTCTTCTATCCCCAGGTTAAAGGAGAAACAGAAGAGGCACTCAAAAAGATTCCCTTCCATCGGATCACCATCCTTCGACCATCACTGCTGCTGGGAGAAAGAAGGGAGAAACGCCTGGCAGAACGGATTTTCGCATGGATCATGTCAAGGATCCATCCGATCATTCCTTTGAAATACAAAGCCATAAAGGCGGATTCGGTAGCCGAAGCGATGATCCATTATGCTGCTGTTCCCGAGGCAGGAACCTTTACTTACAATTCCGGCGAACTTCTATCCGTGATCAAAAGGATTCACGCAGCGCAATCGCACGTTTCCTGAAGGTTAAATGTACCATGCTCCGTAGTGAATAATGGACAATTTCTTACCATCTTCCTTCAGCGGACTTTATCTTTGTACCAAACAACAAAATTGCAAATTAGATCCATCATGGCCGATTTTAAATACCAAAAACCCTTTCCTCTGGGAAAAGATACAACCGTCTATAGGAAATTGACCGGTGATTTCGTCAGCATCTTGAATGTGGAAGGACGAAAAATCTTGAAAATTGAACCGGAAGGACTGGAACTGTTGGCAAAGGAAGCTTTTGCCGATGTCTCCTTCTTTCTGAGACCAACCCATCTTCAAAAGCTGTCCAATATTCTGCAGGATCCCGAAGCCAGTGACAACGACATTTTCGTTGCCTATACCATGTTGCTCAACCAGGTGATCTCTGCAGAAGGTGAACTTCCCACTTGCCAGGACACCGGGACAGCCATTGTCATCGGCAAAAAGGGGGAAAACGTCTGGACGGGAGCCGATGATGCAGCATTGCTTTCCAAAGGCATCTTTGAGACCTACCGTGACAGGAATCTCCGTTATTCGCAGGTAGTGCCCTTCACCATGTTCGATGAAAAAAACACAGGCAACAACCTCCCGGCACAAATCGATCTCTATGCCACGACAGGCAATTCCTACGAATTTCTCTTCATAACCAAGGGAGGTGGATCCGGCAACAAAACATTCCTTTATCAGATGACCAAATCGCTCCTGAATGAAGAGAGTCTGACCAAGTTCGTTAAG
>JAJTBP010000424.1 GCA_021286825.1 Marinilabiliales bacterium
ACCAAGAAAAGGATGCAGATCGGTATTCTGGTGGAGAGTGCCGAGCCACGTGAGGTGATGCATTTCGCCTTGTTGCTAGGTTATGGCGCGAGTGCCATCAACCCTTACCTGGCATTCGGAGCCATCAGTCACATGGTGAAGAGTGGAGAGATCAACCTTCCCTATGCCGAGGCCAGGAAGAACTACATCAAAGCGATCGACAAGGGTTTGTTGAAGATTCTCTCCAAAATGGGCATCTCAACCCTTCGTTCTTACCACGGTTCACAGCTCTTCGAGGCTGTTGGGGTCAGTGATGATCTGATTGAGGAATATTTCAAGGGAACTTCGTCACGCATCAGCGGAGTAGGTTACCAGGAGCTCTTCGAGGAGGCCGTCCAGTTCCACAAAGAGGCTTTTGCCAAGGATCACCAAAAGCCGGTGTTCGAATCGAACGGAGAATATCACTACCGCAATTATGGTGAACACCATGCCTGGAATCCCGAATCCATTGCCTTGTTGCAATGGGCGACCAAAACGGACAACTACCAGGTCTACAAAAAATTCAGCACATTGGTAGACCAGCAAAATAAAAAACCCGCCTTCGTCAGGGGTGCCTTGCAGTGGAAGAAGAACCCCATTCCGATCGAGGAGGTTGAACCCAGAGAGGCCATCCTGAAACGCTTTGTCACGGGTGCCATGTCCTACGGCTCCATCTCCAAGGAGGCGCACGAAGCACTGGCCATCGCCATGAACGAGATTGGCGGAAGAAGCAATACGGGTGAAGGAGGAGAAGATCCGGAACGTTTTGGTACGGAGAGAAACTCCAAAATCAAACAGATAGCCTCAGGCCGTTTTGGGGTCACCAACAACTACCTGATCAATGCGGAAGAGTTACAGATCAAAATTGCCCAGGGCGCCAAGCCGGGTGAAGGAGGTCAGCTTCCAGGATTCAAGGTAAACAAAATCATCGCCAAGACGAGGAATTCGACGCCGGGTATCACCTTGATCTCGCCGCCGCCCCACCATGACATCTATTCGATTGAGGACCTTGCCCAGCTGATCTTCGACCTGAAGAATGTCAATCCAAAAGCAAAGGTCTCCGTCAAACTCGTCTCTGAAACGGGTGTGGGCACCATCGCTGCCGGTGTGGCCAAGGGCTTTGCCGACATCATCATCCTGAGCGGTTGTGAGGGCGGTACAGGTGCCTCCCCCGCCAGTTCCATCAAACATGCCGGATTGCCTGCCGAGTTTGGCATCGCGGAATCCCAGCAGACTCTTGTCATGAACAACCTGAGGGTGCGCGTCAAACTCCAGGTGGACGGTCAGTTGAAAACCGGTCGCGACGTGGTGATCATGGGTATGCTGGGAGCCGAAGAATTTGGTTTCAGCACAGGTGCCTTGATCTCACTGGGTTGCATCATGATGCGGAAATGCCATCTCAACACCTGTCCGGCCGGTATTGCCACGCAAAACAAGAAACTGAGACAGCGCTTTCTGGGAAGGGCTCAATATGTCATCAACTACTTTACCTTTATCGCCACGGAGATCCGGGAATACATGGCAGAAATCGGCGTACGTACCTTCGACGAGCTGGTGGGTCGGTCCGATCTGCTGGAGGCCAATCCCGAGGTGACCAACTGGAAAATGAAGCATGTAAACTTCTCCAAATTCCTCCACAAACCGGAAGAGGCAGAGATTTACCCCATCCGCAATACCCATCCCAACACCAAGGACCTGGACGATGTACTCGACAAGACCTTGCTGAAGGAGGCCAACAAAGCCATCAAGAGTGGTGAAAAAGTTTGGATCGGCCACAACATCAACAACGTCATGCGTACGACCGGAGCCATGCTCTCGGGCGAAATCAGCAAGCGTTACGGTGAGGCTGGCCTTCCGAAGGACACCATCAACTGTACGTTCAAGGGATCGGCCGGCCAGAGTTTCGGCGCCTTCCTGGTCAAAGGGGTAACCTTCCGCCTCGAAGGAGATTCCAACGACTACCTGGGCAAAGGGCTCTCCGGAGGAAAGATCATCGTCGTTCCGCCAATCGGATCGACCTTCGATCCGAGCAAGAACATCATCGTCGGCAATACCACCCTCTACGGTGCAACAGGCGGTGAGGTTTACATCAAAGGTGTAGCCGGAGAACGGTTCTGTGTGAGGAACTCGGGTGCCAAAGCCATCGTGGAAGGAACGGGCGACCACTGCTGTGAA
>JAJTBP010000425.1 GCA_021286825.1 Marinilabiliales bacterium
AACCATGGAAGAGCAATTGGAGAACAATGTGTATGGGCACCACTACGCAGAGCATTTTCATGCAACCATCCAAATTTTAAGAGAGATCATTGTACGGTTGGAGGAAATCAGACATGACTAAAGCTATGGAATTAGAAGTTCTGAGTGATAACACAGATTACGAAAACATTTTAGTAGGCAATTCCAAATTTACAGACGATATGTGGGATATGGCACCCTTCATACCTCGAAAAACGCTGGCAAGTACGCACAAGCACATACGCTTTGGTTATATTGAAAATGAGGAAATGAAATGGACGGTAAAATTATATGCCTACCACCGATTGAGCCGGATTACGCCATTTTCCGTTCACCACGAAATCAATGGAGTTCTTCCAGTTTTCTTTGAATACTGTAAAAACAATTCCATCACCAGCTTTGAGCAAATCACAAAAGAAATATTTCTGGATTACACTTACTGGCTGAAGGAGGTCAAAAAGTACAAAGAAAGCACCGGATTCAAACGTTCAAGGATTTTGGAAGAAATCATACGGGTCGGACAAATTAAAGGCTGGGTGGTACCTTCGGACAACCTTTTTCTGCAAATTGCTTCAAGTGATTTGTGGAATCCGCGAGAGGATAAGAAAAAGAACAAATTCAAACCCATTCCAGAGGACATTTTTGACAAGATACTCTTTCACGCTATTCATGATGAAAAAGATATCCTGACAAAAGCCGGAATCATCATTCAAAGCCAGACAGGATTGAGAATCAATGAGGTGTTATCTATCAAGGAGGGATGCGTTCATTGCACAGATGGCGGCCATGATTATATGGAAGTCAGTCTAAGCAAAACCGTCAAAGGTGAGGCGATAGTCCACAAAGTTTTTATCAATCAATTGGTAAAAGATGCAGTTAAAGAATTAAGTGATTCAACAGAACCTTTAAGACGGGAAAGCGGCCTGCATGAACTGTTTCTAACCAGATCGCAGCCATTTCACAACAAAGTTGTGGTATACAAGGTTGATCTTTTCACAACTATTAAGATATCCCAATTCATTCAGAGATGGGATATCCGAGATAGCAAAGGAAATCTTTACCCCTTAATGAGTCATCAGTTCCGGGCTACTTACGTCAGAGAATTGGTTAAGCGGAAAATGCCAATAGCCTATGTGATGAAGCAGTTTGCCCATGTTTCCATTGAGATGACTTCACATTACCTTACGCTTCAAGAGGAAGAAGTCAAAGAAATTTATTCGGAGGTGATATTGAATCCCAAGGCAAAGCTTGCGGGAATGAGAGCTGCTGAAATACGCAGCAAATTAGATCAGCAGTTCAAAGGCAGGACAGAGACAGAAATTGATAATATTATCTCAGAACTGTCAAAATCAATGAGCTTTAATCCCCTGCCCAATGGTGTGTGCCTTTATGATTTCAGGAGGGGCAATTGCTCGGATGGTGACGGATGCTTTTTTTACAACTGTCCGAACTATGTAACTGAAGCAAGCTTTTACCCGGTATTGCAGAAGGAATTAGAATTAATGGAAAAGGAGATGATGCGATTTAGGGAATTAGGTCATGAAAGAGACTGGCAGCGGCAATATGTTAAATACAAATATCTGAAACCTTTAGTCGATAGTTTGGAGGTACAAATCAATGGCTAAACAAAAGCAATCTAAAAATACAGATGGATTGAAAGCCTACGCAGAAAAAAAGAACCAAGAAACTATCGACAGAGTAAATGAGGCTATTGATAGGCTGAAACGATCAAGCAGCAGGCCAATCAACTTTAAAACGGTTGCAGAGGCAGCCGGCGTGTCAAAGGCTACACTGTACAACAACGATATATTGAAAGAAAGAATATTGAGCCTCAGAGCGATGAAAAAAGGTATACGGACTCAAGGAGTTGCTGCTGCTTCAAATGATCAAATGCAATTGCAGGCAGAGAAGATAAAGCAATTGTACAAGGAAATTAACAATCTGCGGGAAGATAAGAAAAAATTGATTGTTCAATTGGTGCTGATGGAAGAATTGAAAGATGAAAACCAGAAACTTCGGGAACAGATCAAGAGATTATCTTCTCAAAAGGTAACGTGTTAGACGTTTAAAAGTATCTAACAACAGACAAAACCTTTAGTTGCAGGGCTTTGGTTCGTGTTAGGCGCTCTGCAACTAAAGATAAATTATGGATTAAATAAAAAACTTA
>JAJTBP010000060.1 GCA_021286825.1 Marinilabiliales bacterium
TGATGGATACGAACAATCCGAGAGACATACAGGTGGCAATGACCTGTGTCGGATTCACATCCATCATGCTGGCCAGTTCACTGACGGAAACAAATTCGGTTACCTTGATGATGTTACGGTCGATGTCGGCCTGTGCACTCTCCTCTGCCATTTTTTCAGAGAAAGCAAGCCGTTTGTCGCGACGGTGTTTTGAGCCCCTGGTTTTCTGACTCTTGGTGGTCAGGCGGGCTAGTGTCTCCTTGACCTGTTTCTGAACATCCTCTTCGTTGACCTCTTTTTTCAGCGGAACTTTCTTCTTGACGACAAGTGAGCTCTTCTTTTTGAGGGTGCTTTTGACCCCTTCCTTCTTGTCTTTGTCCTTTGGATCTTCCGGTTTCTTGTCGATGTTCAGCGGAACGCGTTCTTTGGCATCCTTGCTGACCCGTTTCCGTTTCTTTTTACGCAGGGAACGGTCCTCTTCGCGGACGCCAACTCCCTTTTTCCCTTCCTGCGGGAGTTCGATCTTGCCGACAACTTTCGGGCCAGAAAGAATTTCGCGGGCATGCTTGAAGATCTCCTCAGGCACTTCAGCCATATCTGGGAAGATCTCTTCCAGCGCTTCATCCCGGTGTTTTCCATCGCGCGGTTTGGCAGGTTTTCCTTCCGCACCTTTGACCGGCAACTGTTTTTTCTTGGTGAGGGTCACCTCTTTTTTACCTCCTTCGGAGGATCGGGGGGCATCGAGGTCTATCTTTCCAACGATGTTAAGGGTTGCTTCTATTTGGGGAACGTTTGATATCATTTCGGGGCCTGACTCAGATTTTTCTTGTGGTACAGGCTCTTCTTTCTTCTCAGCGGATGCTTCGGAAACAGGAGAAGGAACCACTGGTTTGGCTGCAGCGGGTTTCTCAGCCTCTTTTGGCTGCTCCTGGGCAGCAGGTTTGGCCTCTTTGGCAGGCGTTGCAGGTTCCGGGGACTTTGTCTTGCCGGCATTCAGGTCGATCGAACCCACCACTTTGACTCCTGGTTTTTCAGGAGCGGCGGAACGGGTGACCTCCGGTGCAACGGGTTTCTGGACTGTCTCATGGCTGCGTGACATTCTCGACTGCAGCGTATTGTCCTTGATGGTGACTGAGTCATCCTCATCTTCTTCCACTGCCGACTTTGAATCGGGTTGATGGATCGTCTCGATGGTGATGGTGTCCCGTTTAACCCTTCCCGGACGGTGTGCATCGGCCTCAAGCTTCGCATCGTGATCCTTCCGGAACTGTTTTTCAAGCAGAACCTGTGCATCCACGTCGATTTTCGCGTTGGGATCGGCCGAAATCTTGAATCCCTGTTTATTCAGAAATTCGACGATGGTGTTGATCCCTACGTTCAGATCGCGTGCAATTTTACTTAACCTCGATACTTGTTTCCCTGTATCCATAGTTTGCCAAACAGTTTAATTTGCTTTTTCTTTCCGGTTGAACTCTGATGATTGATTTATTGTTCAAACTCGGATCTCAGTATGCGAAGTACCTCATCGATGGTTTCTTCTTCGAAGTCGGTACGTTTAATCAATTCCTCACGGGTGAGGTTCAGTACATTACGGGCTGTATCACAACCAATGGCTCTCAGGCCATCGAGTACCCAGTCATCAATTTCATCTGCAAATTCTTCGAGTGAGACATCCTCTTCATCTGCTACTTCACGGTCGCGGTAGACATCAATGTCATAGCCCGTCAGCAGACTGGCCAGTTTGATGTTCAGACCACCCTTACCGATGGCAAGGGAGACCTCCTCTGGTTTGAGGAAAACTTCGACCCTGTTTTCATTGCCATAGATCTTGATGGAAGAAATTTTGGCAGGGTTGAGGGCTCGCTGTATGTAAAGCTGATTGTTGTTGGTATAGTTGATCACATCAATGTTCTCGTTCCGCAATTCCCGGACGATGCCATGGATGCGTGATCCCTTCATTCCCACACAGGCACCTACCGGATCAATGCGGTCATCATAGGACTCAACGGCCACTTTTGCCCTTTCTCCCGGAATGCGGACGATCTTCTTGATGGTGATCAATCCGTCTGAAATTTCCGGAACTTCCATCTCAAAGAGTCTTTCCAGGAATACCGGTGAGGTACGGGAAAGAATGATGTAGGGACTGTTGTTGCGCATCTCTACCTTGATGACTACGGCGCGGACCCCATCTCCCTTGCGGAAGAAATCGGATGGAATCTGCTCGCTTTTGGGAAGAATCAGTTCATTGCCTTCATCGTCCAGCAACAAAAGTTCCTTTTTCCAGATCTGGTATACCTCGCCAGTGACGATCTCACCGATCCGGGATTTGTATTTCTGATAGATGTTGTCTTTTTCCAATTCAAGGATCCGGGATGCCAGATTCTGCCTGAGGTTCAGAATGGCTCTCCTGCCAAAATCGCTGAACCGTATCGTGTCCGTGAATTCTTCACCCAGTTCGTAGTCTCCATTGTTGACATTGGCCATGGAAATCGGAATCTGCGTATTAAAATCGGTAACTCCACCATCTTCGACGACGGTCCGGTTTCGGTATATTTCAAAGTCTCCCTTGTCGGGGTTGATGATGACGTCGAAATTCTCGTCCGTACCGAACTGCTTCTGAATCACACTACGGAACGCGTCCTCGAGTACACTCATCATGGTGGCGCGGTCAATGTTCTTCAGGTCTTTAAATTCCGAAAACGTGTCAATCAGAATCAGGTTGTCCATATCTTCAGGATTTTTATTTGAAAGTAATAACGGGTTTAACAGTTTTTATCTCATCCATCCGGAAGCCGACAACCGATACTTCTGTTGTCTTTTTTCCGTCTATTTTGGTTGTCTTGGAGATTTCCAGGGTAAATCCCGAGTCATCGGCCGATTTAAGTACACCCTGCAGCTTTTCTCCCTTGGATGTCACAACTTCGACCTCTTTTTCGAGGTTTTTCAAGTACTGACGCAAGACCCTGAAAGGTTGCGTGAGACCGGGAGATGATACCTCAAGCGAGAAATCTTCCACTTCCCGATCCAGCTGATGCTCAATGAATCGGCTCATTTCGATGCAATGATCGATGTTGACGCCGGTATCACTATCGATCGTTACGGTGATGGCATTGGCAGGAGAAACGGAAATCTCGACGATAAACATCGTGTCCGCCAGTTTCTCTTCGGCCAACCGTTGAATCACTTCCTTCGATATCATTTTCAAAATTAATAAAATAGGGGACTATGTGTCCCCTAATCCTTAGATTATTCTCCGCCGCAAAATTACTACTTATCTTTCAATTAAACAAATATTTATTTCTAATTTTGAACGATTTATACCTTTTTTGGACGCACAAATCATGCTGACTGATTTCTTTTCCGGGATGCAGGGTTGGGGTCAGTCCTATTTGGAATAATGCATTGTAAGTCAGCTGAATATACGTTGATCCATGGTGAAATCGCACAAACACAAAATCCTGAATGACCCGGTCTGGGGTTTCATTGATTTGGATTCGGGTCTGATCTTCGACCTGATAGAACATCCCTTCTTTCAAAGACTGAGGCGGATCAGGCAATTGGGATTCACCTCACTCGTATATTCAGGTGCCAATCATACCCGTTTTGAACACAGCATTGGCAGCATGCACCTTGTTCGCACCGCATTGCAGGTGCTTCGCGAAAAAGGGGTGGAGATCAGTCCGGAAGAGGCGGAAGCCGTCACGGTTGCCGTGTTGCTGCACGACTTGGGGCACGGACCTTTTTCTCACGCGCTGGAAGAAAGCATTGTCCAGGGGATCGGTCATGAAGATTTGTCGCTCCTTTTCATGCAGGAGTTGAACCGTAGCCTGGAGGGCCGTTTGGATCTGGCCATAGACATTTTCCTTGGAAAGTATCCGCGCCGTTTTCTGCATCTTTTGGTGAGCAGTCAGTTGGATATGGACCGGCTCGATTTTTTGAAACGCGACAGTTTTTATTGCGGTGTTTCGGAGGGTGTGGTCTCTTCCGACCGGATCATCAAGATGCTGGATGTACGCAATGACCAGTTGGTGGTGGAGGCAAAGGGGATTTATTCGGTTGAGAAGTTTTTGTTGGCCAGACGGATGATGTACTGGCAGGTCTATCTGCATAAAACAGTGGTTGCCGCCGAAAGAATGTTGGTCAATCTGCTTCGTCGTGCCTCGGAACTGGCCGGGATGGGTCAGCCGATCCTCGCGCAGGGTTCCCTCGGCGATTTTCTGGAGAAGAAAATCGTCGCTTCCGACTTTCGCTCTGCCGATCCGCAGTTGCGGGAAAAAGCACTTCGTCAATATGCATCGTTGGATGATTCAGATGTGGTGGCAACCCTCAAGGGATGGCTGAACCACCCCGATCCGATTTTGTCGGAGCTTTCCGATCGGATCCTGAATCGAAAGCTGATGAAGGTTAAGGTGTCGACCCATCCCTTTAGTGAGACTCGTATCGCCGAAATTCGGGAACGATTTGTTTCGGAACATCCATTCAAAGCGGTCGATACAGACTATTTTCTTTCCGTAGGAGAGATGTCGAACAAAGCCTATCAACCGGGAGAAGAGGCCATTCTGATCCTATATAAAAACGGGAAGTTAAAGGATATCAGGGATGCTTCGGATATCAATCTCGAGGGATTGACCAAGACCGTCAGGAAACATTTTGTCTGTTATCCGGTCAAAAAATCGTTGGGTATGTAATAATGATTATTTTTGCACCTGAATTTTTTTAAAGCAATTGAATGGAGTTTAAGATCAAGGACATTGCAAATCTTCTCAGGGGAACTGTAGATGGTGACGGAGAAGTAGTCGTAAACAACATCTCCAAAATTGACCAGGGTATTCCTGGAACACTTACCTTCCTGGCGAATCCTGCCTATACAAAGTACATTTATACCACCGCAGCCTCTGCTGTCCTGGTTTCCAAAGATTTTCAACCTGATTCGGAGTTGAATTGTTCCCTGATTCGTGTCGATGATCCCTATGCTTCACTCGCCGAATTGCTTCAGTTGTATCAGCAGATGAAACCTTCCCGCAAAGGGATTGAACAGCCCTCTTTTGTCAGTCCGACAGCCCGAATAGGTGAGGATGTGTACCTTGGGGCATTTGCCTATGTATCCGACCGGGCGGTCATCGGCCGTAATGTGAAGATCTATCCGCATGTATTCATTGGTGAGGATGTGGTGATTGGAGACCATACCATTTTGTATGCCGGGGTGAAGATATATCCCGATTGCAAGGTGGGTTCCGATTGCATCCTGCATGCCGGGGTGGTAGTCGGTGCCGACGGATTCGGGTTCGCCCCCAATCCGGATGGGCCTTTCACCAAGATTCAGCAAGTGGGCAATGTAATCATCGAAGACATGGTTGAGATTGGAGCCAATAGCACCATTGATTGTGCCACCATGGGATCCACCATCCTCCGGAGAGGGGTGAAACTGGACAATCTCATCATGATCGCCCACAACGTCGAGATTGGAGAGAATACCGTCATGGCAGCCTCTTCCGGGGTCGCCGGATCATCCAAAGTAGGCAGGAATTGCATGATTGGTGCCCAGGTGGGTATCAGTGGTCACCTCACGGTCGGCAACAATGTGCGGATCGGCGGACAGGCGGGCATCATGTCGAATGTGCCCGATGATGTGACGATCATCGGATCTCCTTCACAAGACCACAAGGATTTTATGCGGTCGATGGCCATCTTCAGGAAGTTGCCGCAACTCTCAAGGGATGTCTCGGACCTCAAGAAGTGGATGAGCAGCCAGGATGGAAAGTAAGCTCCATAAACTTTAACCTTTTTATTTCATTATTCAACGCAACATGGCAGGAAAACAAAATACCATCGCCTATCCGGTCACAGTCACCGGCAAAGGACTTCACTCCGGAGTGGAGGTCTCACTTACCTTCAAACCCGCCCCCGAAAATTTTGGATTTCGGTTTAAACGGATTGATCTCGAGGGCGAACCGGTCATTGAGGCCAGTGTGTCCAAGGTAAGGGGAACCGCCAGGGGCACCGTGTTACAGGACGGAGAGGTCTCCATCAGCACCATTGAACATGCCATGGCGGCCTTGATCACCTCGGATATCGACAATGTCCTGATGGAAATCAATGGCTCGGAAGTGCCGATCATGGATGGGAGTGCGCTTCCATTTGTGGAGGCCTTGCAGGAAGCCGGAATCGTTGAGCAAAATGCCGACCGTGAATATTTTGTGGTCAAAAGGAAAATATCTTACCGGAATCAATCGACCGGTTCTGAAATCACCCTATTGCCCGACGAGCAGTTTTCAATCGACGTACTGGTCTCTTACAATTCATCCGTTTTGGGAAATCAGTTTGCCTCTTTCGATCATTCGACAGAATTTGCAACAGAAATAGCACCCTGCCGTACCTTTGTTTTTGTCAGGGAACTGGAGGCTTTGCTAAAAAATAACCTGGTGAAGGGGGGAGACCTCGACAATGCCATTGTGATCATGGATCAGGAGATGCCCCAGGACGAGCTGAACCGTATCGCGGATCTTTTCAATCATGAACACATTCAGGTCAATGAGATTGGTATTCTCAACAACCTGAAACTGCGGTTCGACAACGAGTGCGCCCGTCACAAACTGCTCGATCTGATTGGTGATACGGCCCTTCTGGGAAGAAGAATCAAGGGCAGGATCATTGCCAAACGACCAGGACACCTGGCCAACACCGAGTTCACAAAGCTGTTGCTGAAAGAGGTGCAGCGCAGTCAGGCCGAATCAGCCGCACCCGAATACGATCCGACTAAGGAACCCCTTTACGATGTGAACGCCATCCGCCGTATTCTTCCGCACCGTAACCCCTTCCTGTTGCTTGACAAGGTGATTGAGAAGGGCGCGGATTATATCGTAGGTGTTAAGAATGTAACGGTCAACGAGTCGTTTTTCATTGGTCACTTTCCGGAAGAACCGGTAATGCCTGGTGTACTCATTGTAGAGTCAATGGCCCAGTGTGGTGGGATCTTTGCCATCAGTTCCATGCATGCAGACGGTGATTATTCCACCTATTTCATGACCATGGACAACATCAAGTTCAGAAAAAAGGTGGTTCCGGGTGATACGCTCGTTTACAAAATCAAACTCACCAATCCGATCCGTCGTGGCATTGCCCACATGCGTGGATTGGCCTTCGTCGGAGATACCGTCGTATGTGAAGGTGATTTCATGGCGCAGATTGTAAAAAACAAATAAGTTGAAAGAATGAATCAAGTTTTAGCCCACATTCATCCCAATGCAAAATTAGCAGAAGGGGTTGTTGTTGAGCCATTTGCCACCATAGGTGACGATGTCATCATCGGTGAAGGAACCCATATCGGGCCCCATGCTACCATTCTTCCCGGTACCCGTATCGGGAAAAACTGTAAGATCTTCCCGGGTGCTGTTGTAGGCGGTGAGCCGCAGGACCTGAAATTCAGGGGAGAATACTCTACCGTGGAGATTGGTGACAACACCACCATCCGCGAATGTGTCACGGTGAACCGGGGTACCTCGGCCAAGGGCAAAACCGTTATCGGCAGCAATTGCCTGATCATGGCCTATGTGCATGTTGCCCATGATTGTGTGGTCGGAAACAATGTGATCCTCGTCAACAGCACGTCGCTCGCGGGAGAAGTTGTGGTGGATGACTTTGCCATCATCGGCGGACATACAGGGATTCATCAGTTCTGCCACATTGGCAAGCATGTGATGCTTTCTGGCGGATCGCTGGTCAGGAAGGATGTCCCACCTTACATCAAAGCGGGACGTGAACCCTTGTCCTATGCCGGTGTCAACTCCATTGGCCTCAGGAGACGAGAGTTTTCGAACGAGACCATCACACAAATTCAGGATATCTACCGGATTATCTATCAAAAGGGATACAACAATTCGCAGGCATTGGAGGTGATTGAGGCAGAGATGCCCGCTTCACGTGAACGCGATGAAATCCTGCTCTTCATCCGGGATTCCAAGAGAGGAATCATCAAAGGTTACTTCCCGGATGGATCCGGATGTGTAGCTAAAAAGAGAGGATGGCCCCGTGGTCATCCTCTCTTTTTTTGCTCTGTAAAGGCCCGGATGATCGAAATTTCAGTCATCCGCAGCAGCAGGTTGGGCAAGATCCGGTTTTCGAAGATGCCCGGGAACAATCGGGTGATGAAACCATTGACCCCATCCAGCAAATGGTTGATTTTCTGGTTCTGTTCCTGCTGAAAGGGAAGCATGGAATCGGTAAGGATCTTCGGATAGTTTTCCTTCAGGAATTCAACCTTGAGACCAATCAATTTTTCCTGCCCCTTGCAGAAAGTGCGCAACTTGGCTTTTTCCATCCGGAGCTTCTCCAGGCTGTCGGTATGGGGTATTTGGGATTTACTCATCGTTGTCCTCCTCCTCCTTTTCCATCAACTGTTCAATGACATTGTCGATGATCCGTTTTTCGATCCATCGCTTCCGATAGATCAGCAGCAGCACTAACGGGATGAGATAAAAAAGGGCAATGATCAGAAATCCGGTACCAAAACTGTTCAGAAGCGATCCCAGATAAAATCCCAAGGCCAGGCTCAGGAAGAAAAACATCAGCGAAGCCAGCAGGCCTATGGCCAATGATGTGAAGAGGGTTGCCGAAATCTTGGCCGTTTTTTCGTACACCTCAAGCTTGAACAATTTGACGCGTGCTGTGAGGTATTCCGTCAGCAATTCCTTCAACTCGTGAAAATATCCGGTGGAATCTTTTTCCATCGTCAGGCGGGTTTTTCAGTAGGATCGGTACTATTCTGGGCACTCAAATGGTCCATCATCTCCTTGGCTTTGCTCAAGGTGGCTTCAAACTCATTCTTCAACTTACTGGCACTCTCCTGAATGTCAGCAAACACCTCCTCCTTCTTGTCTGAATTGAGAAAATAGCCAATGGCTGCTCCAATGGCTGCTCCGGCTACGAAAGCCAGCAAAATTTTGGTTCCGTTGTTTTCACTCATGATGGCTCAATTTTTAAGTCCGGTTTCGGGTATTTCAGCCACCTCAAAAGCAGGATCAAGGATCACTTTTGGGATGACTATCAAAAATAGGAATTATTTCCATAGTTTTAGCTGGTTTTCTAATCCATACAGAATGCTGGGTTTCGATGATGGCGACAGACAAACCGTAATTTTCGGGTGAAGGTCCCAAGGAAAGGGGCATGCAACATATGAGTGAAAAGGTAATTTTCAAAGAGGGTATCGGGGAGGTGAAACTGGTGAGAAAAGCCCGTTCGACGCGGTTACGTATCTCGGTTAAGGCTTCGGGGGAGGTGCTGGTCTCCATTCCCTGGCAATTTACTTTCTCACGTGGTGAAGAATTTCTTGAGGAAAAAAGGGAGTGGGTCCTTCGTGCCCTGAAAAAAATGGAAAAGAGGGGGGTCACCCGGAAACCTCCTGAACCCGGATTTCTCTTTGCCACTCTTCACAAGGAGTACCATCTTCAACCCTGGGATTCGGTAAAATTTCAAATCCGACTAAAGCAGATGGAAAAGGAGGTCATTCTCTGGTATCCGGCACATCTCTCCCTGACTGAAGAGGCCGTTCAGGCAAAAATACGGATGTTGCTGGAGGGTGCCCTTCGGTATGAGGCCAAACGCTATTTGCCTGTCAGAGCCCGGGAACTGGCCACCCGCCTGGGCTACACGTTCCAAGCCCTAACCATCAAAAACAACCGAACCAATTGGGGAAGTTGCTCCAGCCTGAAAAACATCAATCTGAACCTCCACCTGATGCGTTTGCCTGAACGGCTGATTGATTTTATCATCGTGCATGAGTTGGTGCATACCCAGATACCCAACCATGGACCATCCTTCAAGGCCAGATTGCGGAGTCATTTTCCGGACGCCGATCCACTGGAGAAAATGATTCGGAAATACCGACCGGAACTCTTCTGATCAGATGGACAAGAGTCCGAATTGGTCGGCCAGAGAGGTGAGGAAATAGGAGAGGGCAAAAGCGATCAGGGGCGCGATCAGCCAGATCATCCAAAATTGACGCACCACTTTCTTGGAAAAAGTCTCTTTCCATCCCACCTTGGACACGCTCAAAGCCAGAATGGCAAAGGTATTCAATTGTACCAGAGAGGTTGGGATGCCCCGTGTGAGGGAAGCGGTGAGCAGGAGAGAGGCTGTGATGAAGGAGATGATGGAGGCTTCCACCTTGCCGATCTGGATGATGGCCGTTCCGGTTCTGAAAACCAGCTTGTGCCCAAAGATGGAACTTCCAATGGCAAAAATGGGGGCAATGATCAGGGTGCAAAGCATCATAATCAGCACAAAATTCTGACTGGTGGGGGCAATGTGCAATTCATTGGTGATCATGGAGGTGATGGGGCCGGCGGCATTGGCCACATTGTTGGAACCGATGGAAAAGGCAACATAGCAGCTGGTTAGGATCACCACCCAATTGAAGAAGGATTGTCTCTTGTCGGTAAAGAAGTAACCAGGGTGTTTCAGGTCGAAACGTTTCGAGATGACTTCGGTGATGAAATACATCAACCCGAAGGAGATCAGCGGCATGATGATCCAGGTCGGGATGATCTCAAAAAAGATCTTGTGGGTATTCAGCTGACCGACGTAGTGGGCCGGGGCGATGAGTGCCACTACGGTGGTCTGGGCGGTCGATTGTGGCACGCCGATCAGGTTGGCAAACAAAAGCGATAGGGCGACCGACAACAGGATGATGGTGGTGAGGGTGTAATCCAGGCTCACGGCGGGAAGAATCTCCTTGCCCAGGGTGATGGCTGTGTTTTTACCGGCAAGCAAGGCTCCCAGCAATACGAAGATGCCGAACAGGCCGGGAATGAGCGACCGTCGGATGATGCCAGAGCCATAGGCCGTTGCAAAAGAGGGTGCCGTACCACTGCCACCCATGTTCAGTCCGAGGAACATGGCAACCAGCAATGGGAGCAATAAACCGTTTAACATTCGGATAAGGTTAAATCACGTGTTGCGAAGATATTGATTTAAGTGGATCAATCCTTTTGAAAAGTTCCAAAATTGAGTCAAATTTGGGGCATGACCGATAATTGAAGATCATGACAAGTTGGCCAAAATTGATTTCCCCTGTGCGGTTGGGTTTTGAGCACCGCCATTACAATGAACCGGACGAGATGCGCACAGCCTTTCAACGGGACTATGACCGGATCATTTTCTCCTCGCCATTTCGCCGACTACAGAACAAGACGCAGGTGTTTCCCCTTCCAGGCAGCATTTTTGTGCACAACCGGCTTACCCATTCGCTGGAAGTCGCCAGTGTGGGAAGATCGCTGGGTCACCTCATTTCGATGGAACTGCTGAAGAGCGGCGAGGCCGAGCCGGACACCGTATCCGAAATGGGGACCATCGTCTCCACTGCCTGTCTGGCGCATGATCTGGGCAATCCACCCTTCGGACATTCAGGAGAGACCGCCATCTCCCATTTTTTCGCAAGCGGCGGTGGAAAATCCCTGCTGGAGACCCTTCCCCCGGCACAACAAAGCGATTTTGTCCGATTCGATGGAAATGCAAATGCGTTTCGCCTGCTCACCCACACCTTTCATGGCAGGCGGGAAGGGGGATTTGGGCTCACCTATTCCACCCTGGCTGCGGTGGTGAAATATCCGTTTGAATCGGCACTTGCCGGGGATAAGCAGAAGTTTGGCTTCTTTCAGTCGGAAAAAGAGTTGTTTGAACGCATCGCAGTACAGATGAACCTGCCACAAATCTCCGATAACCCCTTGCGGTTTGCACGACATCCCCTGGTCTATCTGGTGGAGGCGGCCGACGATATCTGCTATCAGATTATGGATGTCGAAGATGCACAGAAATTGAAGATCATCTCTTCGGAAGAGGCTGAACATCTGCTGCTTTCCTTTTTTGATCCCCAGGAAGATGCTCAGGCCATTCGATCCATCCAGGACAACCTGATGGTCGTACTCGACAAAAATGAGCGGGTCAGTTACCTGCGTGCCGTGGTGATTGGCAAACTTGTCAGGGAGTGCGCCGCCATCTTCATGCAAAACAGATCGCGGCTCCTGGCCGGAGAATCCATGGATTCGCTTGTCAAGCAACTGGATGGATGTTCCCGAACAGCCATGAACGAAGTGAAACGACTCTCCGTCTCCAGAATATACAAAGACCCGTCGGTGATACAGATTGAGATTGCCGGTTATAAGATTCTGGGGACCTTGTTGGAAACCTTCACGCCAGCAGTAATTCATCCACGGGAACCACTCTCTGAAAAGCTACTTTCGATTGTTCCGCAACAATACCACCTGACCAGTGATGGCCTCTATCAAAAGCTGCAGACTGTGGTTGATTTCGTTTCCGGAATGACCGATCTCTATGCTCTGGACCTCTACCGGAAGATTACAGGCATCAATCTGCCGGGGATGTAGGGAAACAGGAAACAGGAGACAGGAAACAGGAGACAGGAGACCGGAGACAGGAGACAGGAGACAGGAGACGGGAGTTTCTGTGGGCTCATGCGTGTGACTCAGGATATTCATTACATTTGAGTCAGATATTTGAGATGACCCTACATGAGATTACCTGCTTACATCAAATCCATGGCACAATTGTCGGCCGAATCGGAGTCGAAGATTGCGCAGGCATTTCACCGCAGGGAATTGCAAAAGGGTGAACTGCTTTTTCGGCAAGGAGAGGTTTGTCATCACATTTTTTACATTGAGAAGGGACTCGCCCGGGTCTTCTACAACACGGAAAGTGGAAAGGATGTGACCGCCTGGTTTTTTGCGGACAACAATTTTTTCACGGCCCATGATAGCTTTTATCAACACAAGCCGGCTCCCAACAATTGCGAACTGCTAGAGGATTCTGATGTCTACACCCTCACCTATTCCGAGATGGTGGCGATGCTCAACGACAATCACGACATGGCCAAGTTTGCTTTTCATACAGTCTATCTCCTGGCCAAGCAACAGGCTGAATTCATCAACGGAATCAAATTTCAGAGTGCCGAAGAACGTTACAATGCCTTGATGCATCATTATCCCAACATTTTTCAGCGCGCGAAGCTCAGGCACATCGCCTCTTTTCTAGGCATCACCCAGGAGACGCTTAGTCGGATCCGGGGCGGAAAATAACCTCCGATTTCCCGTTGCAGTCCCTGATTTTTTTCAGGTAAGGATTTCCCAACTTTTTTTGTACCGAGATCATTTTTTGATCTGGATCAATTTTTTCCGTTTCCGGCAGCTGTTACTTTGTCTCATCACTTTTGAGCTATGCAGACAGAAAGTTTAAGGGAAGCGTATCATTTCAGATCCTCCGGTCGAAGGAGTGCCAGGAAACCGATGAATCCCCATTTTGTATTTGTGACAAATGAGGCAGGCATCTCATCCGTTTTCGGACAGATCAAGGAGAAGCTTAAGTTTGCGCCGCACAGTTACCTTAGTCTGGTCTATTGTACGACGGACGAACATCCGCTCTTCAGATCCGAGCTGGAGAACCTTGAAAGAAGATACCCCTCCCAACTGATCACCTATTACACACTTCCTCCCGATCCGGAACAGAAGGAAAGCCCGGGAGCCTGCCAGAAGATTCTTGAAATGATCATCAATTCCAACACAAGTGAATGGATGCAGTTTAAACTGACAGGCGGAGAGGATTTCTGTGTTGCGACAGAGGATCGCCTGCGATACCTCGGAGTCATTTCAAATCAAGTACAATCGCAAATCATTTAAATTTTCAGTTATGAAAACGCTAAAACAGTTATTGATTCCGGCTATGATCCTGATGTTGGTCATGCCTGCCATGGGCCAGGTGAATTATGGTCTTCGTACTGGCCTTGCCGTTTCAACCCTTTCAGACAAGGGAGATCTTTGTGACAACAGTCAGGCTACCCTCTCCTGGACTGCCGGTGCATTTCTTGGGGTGCCTGTCAGCAATTCCTTCTACATTCAGCCTGAGCTGAATTACATCCGCAAGGGTCGGAGCAACGAAACCACTGAGTTGGGTACCCTTCTCAAAACCGATTATTCGCTCAACTACCTCCAGATACCTGTTTTGCTGCAATACCGCGACAATCAGCTAATCGGAAGTGAGAAGTACATCTTTTACATCAATGCAGGTCCTTATGCCTCCCTTGCACTCAGCGACAAAGTCGATCCCTCAGGCAATGCCACGGTAACGGCTTCCAAAAAGAATGACTGGGGAGCCACCTTCGGGATCGGCATGGAAACGCCCATTGCCGGACAACAGATCCGTTTTGATCTGCGCTATGACATGGGTCTCTCCAAAATAGCCAACCAACCCGAGGATTACCGGACAAAATGTCTCAGCCTGACCGTGGGCATCCGGTTGTAAAAAGGTTGGCCCGTCTTAATCGGGTAGGAGGTTTACATTCATTATAATTCCCTGGGCCGGAAAAGGTACATCCGTATCTTTCCGGCCCTTTTTTGTGGGAGTCGTTTTTGTCGATCAAAAATCCGGTTTTCAATGCCGCTTATGACTCAAAATTGCTAAGTTTGGGGTCTAAATTACACTGGGAGATGGACCCGTTAGCCGAGAAATTTGTGGCTTGCAAACATCTGGCCATTGCAGGCCTTTCCAGATCCGGAAAAAAGTTTGGCAATACCCTTGCCAGGGAGTTGCAGGGTCGGGGGTATCAACTTTATCCC
>JAJTBP010000426.1 GCA_021286825.1 Marinilabiliales bacterium
AAAACTCGAACTGAATTTGGCAGCAACAGATGAGACACCGGTGGTACGATTTCTGTGAACGCCAGTTCCTTGTGGCTTTCCCGTGACATAATAGACGGGCCGGTATTGCTTGCCCAATCCGTAAGAAACGGTGTCGAGTGTAGGTAGTCTGAATCCGCGGTGATCACGGTCGTCGGCAATCTGGTAGTACATTTCACCGGGGGCAGGATTCATCTTCATCAACCAATTGAGTCCCCAGCGGGCTTCATCGAGGATATCCGGGATTCCGTTGGCTCCTTTTTTTCCGTTGGCATCGTATTGGTCGCCGTAGGATTCCGGATGAGAGCGGTAAGCAAACAACAGCTGGTAAACTGCATTGGCAGAAGTCAATACATATTGGAGATAGTCTGATGCATCATGCCACCCCCCTTTCGCATCCATCCAGGAACCAGTTTTCGTGGGATGATCCGTGATGATTCCGTCTTTTGTATGACAGGAATCTCCAAGGAAGGGATTGAAACCGCATCTTTGTTGTCTCATGTAGTTGAGGATGTAGTCGGCGGTTCCTTTGTATACAGCAGAAGAGACAGCAAATTGGGGAGAAAGGGCATCTCCGGCTTCGATGTAATAGCGTCCTTCCTGTACGACAGCCGAGAAGGGAAGTCGGTAAGCACTTTCTTTTCCCCAGGGATGCCCGTCTGCGACAAGCGCTGTTCCGCTGAAGACAGTTTTCCCCGAAGAGGCCTCGTGCACGGCAAAAGTTTGGACGGAAATTTTTTTATCGCTCAGAAATACAGCAACTTTCATGCTGTTTGGCAAATAACCCATCTGGTTGATCCGAACAACATCTGCTCCGAATGCTGTGCGGAAAGTCATGCTTAAACAGACCACAACCCAAAAGAATCGGCTCATTTTTCTCCTTTTTATTGATTGTTTTAGCCTTTGGTCAGCCTCCCCAAAAGTAGATTAAAAAACGAAAATTGCAATATTGGTAATACATGTTATATAATACCGATGTTGTATTGAAAAAAAATTTATCTTTACATTACGAACGGGGCATGGGTACCATGAATTTTGGTCGTTTGCGGTCAAAAATCGCGCTGTGTCCGGGTTATTTTACCCTTTTGAAAGGGTCCCAACGGATTCGAAAGAGTTGATGATGATAAAATTAATAGCAGACAGCGGTTCCACAAAATGTGCCTGGCGGTTGATTTCATCCGATGGCGAGCAACGGGATGTGATCACCACTGGGATCAATCCCTTTTTCAGGACAACCGAGGGTATTTATGATGAATTGTTGGAAAAGCTGATTCCGGTGATTGGCGTGAAGGTAGATGAGATCTTCTTTTACGGATCCGGTATCATCAACGAAGAGAAGGCTGACGTAATTAGACGTGCCCTTTCGCCTCTTTTCCCGGGAGCGCGCCTCTTTTTTTACAGCGACGTAGTGGCGGCATCGCGTGCCCTCTTCGGAAAAGGAACCGGCCTGGCTTGCATCCTGGGTACCGGTTCGAATGTCTGTCTTTATAATGGCACGGAGGTGGTATCAGCCATTTCTCCGCTCGGCTTTATTCTGGGGGATGAATGCAGTGGTGCTGTTCTGGGAAGGAAATTGCTGGGAGATTATTTCAAGCAGGTGATGCCACCCGTGTTGCGTACCGAATTTGAAAAGCGGTACGGACTATCCAGGGAGGAGGCGCTTCAAAGGGTTTACAAAATGGAGAGGCCCAATCTCTTTCTAGCCTCGTTTACCCCTTTTTTATCGGCCTTCCCGGAGAGTGAATATGCCCGGCAACTGATCCGAAGCAGCCTTGCGGAATTTTTTGAAAGAAATGTGACGAAGATACCGGATTATCAACAATATGCCATTGGGTTTGTAGGGTCGGTTGCCTATTACTTCCGGGAATTTGTTGAAGAGACTTGTGAAAATTATGGTCTGACATGTGTTGCCATACGGAAAGAGCCGATGGAGGCGCTTGTCGGGTATCACATGCAATCAAAATAAAACTGAAACAGAATGATCATGGAAAGTGTCACTGAGCAGGACTCTCTCTACCAGGATCTTGAGAAGATGTCGGTGAAAGAGTTGCTTCAGAATATTCATGAAGAGGACAAGAAAGTGCTGCCTGCCGTGGGAGCGGTTTTGCCACAGATCGAAGAGTTGGTGGAACAGGTGTTTCTACGAATGAAAAAGGGGGG
>JAJTBP010000427.1 GCA_021286825.1 Marinilabiliales bacterium
TCGAACCCAGGACCCCATCCTTAAAAGGGATGTGCTCTACCTGCTGAGCTACTGAGTCATCCTTGGACACCCTTGTTTTTCAAAGGCAGGGCAAAGATAATGGTTTTTTTTGTAATCAGGCAATCCCTTTGAAAAAAATATGTGGAATGTGTTTTATTTTATATGTTGCAGTATATCAATACATTAAACCGATTATGGTTGTTGTGAAAGTAAGCTTTAAATTGCTATTTTTACACTGTATCAATCAAATAATGAGGGATTATTTACATAACATTCAGCAAATGAAAGGGAAAGTAGTGATCATTACAGGAGCTTCTTCTGGCATTGGCAAAGCAATGGCCATTGAATTTGCTTCAAAGGGAGCTTCATTGGTGCTTGCAGCTCGACGTACTGAACTTCTGGAAAACCTGAAGATGTCGTTACCTAATGCTGAAGTTTGGGTGGTGCCAACCGACGTATCCCGGGAATCGGACTGTAAGCAATTGATTGAAGAGACAATTCAACACTTCGGCAAAATCGATGTCTTAATAAACAATGCTGGTTTATCGATGAGATCATTGTTTAAGGATTTTGATTTGGACTCCTTCAAACGATTGATGGACGTAAACTTTTACGGTACGGTATTCTGCACAAAATATGCCTTACCACATCTTCTTTCAACCAAGGGATCACTGGTAGGCATCATTTCCATAGCTGGTCATGTAGGATTGCCTGCTAGGACCGCTTATTCTGCTTCTAAATTTGCCATGCGTGGATTTTTGGATACCATCAGAATTGAACATCTGCAGGATGGCTTACATGTGCTTGTTGCTGCTCCCGGTTTTACGGCCTCAGAGGTGAGATTATCCGCTTTGGATGCAAGAGGATTACCTCAAGGAGAAACTCCTAGAAATGAAGAGAAAATGATGACTGCTGAAGAATGTGCGAAAAAAATTGTTCAAGCAGTGATCCAGCGCAAACGGTCACTAGTCATGACTTTTGTAGAGGGAAAATTGACTGTTTTTCTGGGTAAATTTTTTCCTTCCCTTTTGGATAGGCTCACCTTTCAACATATGTCCAAAGAGCCTGATTCGCCTTTAAAACGCAACTAAACTGCTTCTATTCAGAATCCCTCGAGTTGTAGATAAATAAAAAAGGCAACGGCAGTAATGATGACACCAAGTCCAATAACCCTGTTGGCCCAATATAAGGTATTGATGGTAAACTTATGCCTAAAGAGGTTGGCAAATCCGGTAATTATCATCCACCACATACTACCACCGGTAAAGATGCCTCCAATGGTAAGCATTGCTTCCAAAGGATGAGAAAATTGGAGAACGATGCTATAACTGGTGAAAATGGCAATGAATACAAAGACAGAAAGAGGATTGGATAAGGTCACCAGGAATGTGGTCAGAAAATCCTGTAAATGTGAGGAACCGCGTCGTTTATAGTCTTGAATTTGTTTAGTTGGATTGGAACGAAAGATATAGATGCCAAGTAAGACCAAAACAAATAAACCAACGAGTTTAAAGTAGAGTTCGTACTTCCTGATAAATTCAATGATTATCGAGAGACTGAAACCAGCAACGAATGCATAAACTGTATCTGCTGAGGCAACACCTATGCCTGAAAAGATACCGGACTTCCAATTCTTGTTAACAGTCCGCTGAATGCAAAGTATGCCTAACGGGCCCAATGGGATTGATACAGCTAATCCTGTGAGTATTCCCTTCCAAAGTAAATTCAAATCCATAATGACAAAAATAAAGGAAAAAACAAATTATCCTGCTGAAAGAAGCTATTCTGGTTAGGATAGTAATGAATTGCTTATATTTAAATTTTCTAGCGATTTAAAATTATCATTCAGACGATCATAATCTTATGAAAAATGTCAGTTATTTGATGCTATTTTTTATGATTCTTTCACAATCAGTTAGATCTCAGGAAGTTCTAAATCTTTGGACCAATGGAGTTCCTGGAGAGGTTGTTTCTCCACAGGCGGAAGAAACTATTGACGGAGGTAGGGTAAGATTTGTATCCATCCCCACTTTGAGTATTTACCATCCATCCAAAGCTCAAAACAACGGAGTTTGCATCATAATTTGCCCAGGGGGTGGATATGCACTTGAAGCCATGGAACATGAAGGATATCAAGTGGCCGAATTTCTTCAGAAACAAGG
>JAJTBP010000428.1 GCA_021286825.1 Marinilabiliales bacterium
ATCGTAATTCCCAAACGCGCTCCTGGGGCACAAGGGTTATACAACTCCGTCTTTACTTCGGAGAATTCCGGATTGACTCGTAATCCAACCGAAATGGGCTTTGGGTGGTTTCGGATCCGATCGATGAAATGCCGGTATTGGTTTAGGGAGTTGAAAGTAATGTGGGAGGAACAATCAAGCACTGTCTGGAAATCCGAATCGGTAAAGGCAGGCGAATAGGTATGGGCAAGGACCTTCATTTCTTCTTTGGCCAATCGAGCCTCGTTGGCTCCACTCGCCGTCGCACCGGAAACATACTCTCTGACGATTGGAAACAATTTCCACAGGGAGAATCCTTTGAATGCCAAGATAATCTCAACGTCAGCCTCCTTGCTCACAAAGGCAATTTTCGCCAGATTCCGGCGCAACAGGGTCTCCTCCGCAACATAACAGGGATTGGGTATCAATGATAGGTCGATGGCCATGAAGATTGATCTTTTGAGGTTCTTATGCTTTGACCGACAAAGATAAACAAATGCGTGACTCTCTCGCTTGAGTGCATGGGCAAAGTACCCGCACCAACCGGTAGAGGCAGCTTGGAAAATTCACCATTTTGAAAATCACTCCCGCTATTCCCTTACTACTTTTTTATGAGAGTGAACAACCTTAACTTACCTTGAGTTTAGGTGCACCAAGCTTGGGCGATGCCGAAAAGCCGGAAATAGAGTAGGATATTTTTTACAAATCAAGTCATGGAACCAATTACCAACGAAGAATTGGCTGATATCAACGGTGGAGTATATCCTTGGGTCATATTCGTTGTGGCCCTGATCAACTGTGTCATTGACGATTGGGATAATTTTAAAAGAGGATTGTATGGTTTACCCTGTAACAACAAATCAAATGAAAACACTTAAAGATTTCGAATTGGCTGAAGTTGCCGGTGGAGCTCCCCTTGCCTACCGCATTGGACAGCTGCTCAGAGGTGCCTTCATGTGTGTCACGACCATCGGAACCTGTGAATTTCTGGGAGAGGTGTTGACCAACGAGGAACTCTCCAAAAGCAAGAACTGAAAAAGAAAAAAGGCTGCAAAAGTTTGATTATTAATATTTTTCCTTATCTTTCCTTGGATGTCAAACCCTTACTAGTAGGAAGGAACGGAAAAGATTTGCACTTGAGCTTTGCAGCCTTTTCAATCTTTCCATCCAAATGATTGCCGTATATGTTTAAAAACCTAACCAAAGCGAAAGCATTCAGTATCCTCGCACAAGTGATTTTCTTTATCATGGCCTTTTGGCTCTTAATGAAGTGGGATACCCTTGAAAAACTGGTTATTGGACTTTTCCGATGACCTGTTGATGTGGGAAGATTGAATTGATTTTCGCCGATCCGTCAATGCATCTTATTTTAGGACGATTTGTTTTACCACGATTCGTCCGGCATGTTCATTGACCACGCGAATGATGTCATTCTTCATCATAAAGAGTTCATTTCTTACGATGGAGGAATTGAGATGAATGTACAGTGTCTCTTTCTGGATGTAAATCTGGGTAGTGGCACGAGCAACAGGTTTTCCAATGATGTTTTCCCAGGAGGAAACAACATCGACTTCAGCAATCTTTCTATCAAATTGGTTTTCCTTCAAATAACTTTTGATGGCGCTTCCCAAAGAATGGATATCACTTCTTCTCATGGATTTTCGGAAATTTTTTCAATTCTACCTTTTTGCAGATAAAAGATTCGGTAATCGTCGCCCCCGGATGTGGTGAGCATTTGGTCCAGATGTTCACGATTGGTATCGGTAATAAAGATTTGTCCGAAATTATCCGAAGAGACAAGGCGAACGATCTGCTCAACCCTACTGCTGTCCAACTTATCGAAGATATCGTCCAAAAGGAGGATCGGTTTTGAGCCTTGCAGGGAACGGATAAATTCGAATTGAGCCAACTTTAGTGCAATCAGATAGGTCTTGTTTTGCCCCTGCGACCCCAGTCGTTTGATGGGATAGCCATCGAGTTGAAGATCCAGATCATCTTTATGAATGCCGACCGTAGAATATTGCATCTGACGATCCTTTGGAAAGGCATCGCTAAGCAGGGATTCAAAATCTGTCTCGTGCAATTGCGAATTGTATTCAAGGGCAACCTTCTCATGGCCTCCTGAAATCTCTGAATA
>JAJTBP010000429.1 GCA_021286825.1 Marinilabiliales bacterium
CCGGTTACAAAATCGGAACCGGAGAGATGCTGATCCAGCACCTCAAAAATCCCACAGGTCCTGCCACTTCCTGCACCAAAAATTAAGGCCCGGAAATCCGGCGCAGCCGGTAAAAACCCGCTGAGAATCAAAACAGCCGGAGCATATGGGTTATAAATTTGAATTATAGATTTTTAACACAAATTATTTGGAATAAGGCTACCCTTCCCCTTAACTTTGCAGTACATTTTTTTCATAAGTTTAGGTTAGTTAGGTTAGTTTGGTTAGTTTTAGTAAAAGGATGGAGCCGCCCGGTTCCGTCCTTTTCGATTTTTAGCCCAAACTGATGTTTTTTTAACCCATGCGAATAATTTCATATATAAATCGAAAATTCTTAATGGCTTTTTTACAATTTATTAACACAAAAGATTTTGCAAAGCTCAATTCCAGCTCTATCTTTGTAGTACATTTTTTTTCATAAGTTTAGGTTTAGTTAGTTTGGTTAGTTTTAGTAAAAGGATGGAGCCGCCCGGTTCTGTCCTTTTCGTTTTTATTCAGGCGACTATTTTACCATGTATTGCGGCTCATGCATCACCTGTACCGACCCTCTGTTCCCCACTTGGAGGGAAGAACCCGATCCTTCCCATACGGTCGCATGCAATAAACTGGTGTGATTTTCCGAGAAGCAGTAGATGACGTGGATGCGATCCCCCGTTTATTGGTTCATTCAAAAAGCCCGATCAGTTCCTCCTTGGCGAGGATCTCGAAAGGTGAATGGCTGCGGATGAATTCGTTGGCAAGTGCTGCCTTCTTTTCCTGCAGCACCTGGATTTTCTCCTCGATGGAACCTGCCGACAGGAAGCGATAGACGAAGACCTTCTTGTCCTGCCCGATCCTGTGTGCGCGGCTGATGGCCTGCATCTCTGCGGCCGGATTCCACCAGGGATCGACGAGGAAGATATAATCGGCTGCCGTGAGGTTTAGACCAACGCCACCTGCCTTGAGCGAGATCAGGAAGATGTTCTTCTCCTTACCGGTTTGGAAGGTCTCAATGACACCCTTTCGGTCGGTGGTCTGACCCGTCAGTCGGCAAAAGCCCCAGCCATTCCGGGTGCAAGCCTCTTCCAGCAGGTTCAAATGTTTCACGAAGGCCGAGAATATCAGTATCTTGTGATTTTCTGCCACAAGCGTCTCAAGCATGGAGAGCATCTCATTGAATTTGCCTGATTCAGCGGCAGAGCCGGGGTCGGTCATTCTCGGATGAATGGCCAGTTGTCGTAGCCGCGTAAGGGCCTGTAAGACGATGAATGTTGTCTCCCTCGGCTCCATCGAATCGATGTGGTGAAGCAGGTAATTTCGGACCGATGATTTCTCCTTTTCATACAACTCGTTCTGCTCCGGGGTCATCTCCAGCACCAGGGTCTCCTCCATCACCGGTGGAAGGTCATCGGCGACCTCTTCCTTCGTCCGCCGGAGGATAAAGGGTTCTATCAACCGATGGAGTCTCTGGGAAGCAGTCGGCTCCAGTTCCCGTTCAATCGGTTGTTGGTAGGTCTCCTTGAAAAACTGCTGGCTACCCAGAAGTCCGGGATGGAGAAAGTTCATCTGTGCCCAGAGATCGGTCAGTGAATTCTCGATCGGCGTACCCGTCAGTGTCAGCCTGTGCATGGCCGGAATGGAGACGACCGAACGATAACTCTTCGATTCCGGATTTTTGATGTTTTGCGCTTCATCCAGAATCAGATAGAAAAATTGTTGCTTGCTCAGCAGTTCAATGTCATTGCGCACCGTGCCATAGGTGGTGAGGATGATGTCGTAATAACGGATCAACCGGGAAAGGTCCACCTTTTCCTTCCGCTTGATGCCAGAGTAGGCATAGACTTTTAACGAAGGAGCAAACTTCTTGATCTCATTTGCCCAATTGTGCATCAGCGAGACCGGCAAAACAATCAGGCTTGCCGGCTGGATGGGTGGTTCCGCTTTTCCGCCGTTGCCGAAAAGGGAGAGTTGGCCATTGGTCTCCTGGTAAAAATAGTCGGCGGGAATCCCCTTCCGCTTCAGCTCCACGAGCAGTACCAGGGTCTGCAGGGTTTTCCCAAGTCCCATGTCATCGGCCAGGCATCCATTCAATCCCATGGTCTTCAGATGGTACAGCCAATGATATCCCT
>JAJTBP010000061.1 GCA_021286825.1 Marinilabiliales bacterium
TTCAAAAATCAATTACACTTAGGTGTGATGGCGGCTGTTGGGTGAAAAGACCTCGAGCCCTGAAAAAGAACATTTCAAGTATGACCAGCCACACCAAATCGTCAGATATGGATGGATCCAGATGAATGCGTTAAAGATGGATGGTTTGCATCCTGGTTATTGGTGGAACGAAGCAAACCCTCTACAAAACAAAAATCAGCCCCTTACAAAAATTGCAAAGGGCTGATTTCTAGTGATCCGGCTTGGACTCGAACACAATTAATTCAATTTAATCCAAGTTTATCTTTAATACTTGTATATTAGCATTTTATGAAATATTTAATGATATAAAAGACAAATTAAAATCAAATAAAGTTAAATCAAATAAAGAAATACTGTCCCCTATACTGTCCCCCAGAATAATAAATTGTATCTTGGAGTCAAATTAAAAGTGTTATGGCAAAAGCAAGTTTCTTCCTAAAAGAACCGAATTCTGAGAGTGAGACAGTTATTTATTTGTTCTTCAATTTCAACAACAAAAGATTAAAGTATTCAACTGGAGAGAAGATACATCCTGAATACTGGAATGCAAACAAACAAAGGACTAAAGAGACAAAGAAATTTCCCTCCTACCCAGAATTAAATGCCAGGCTTGAAAGAATCTCATCAAGAGCGTTGGACATTTACAGGAGAATGAAAAATGATGATCTCTTGATTACTGACCAGCTATTAAAGAAGGAATTTGACAAGGAATTCCGAAAAGAAGAGACACCAAGAGCAACCAAAGATTTGTTTTCCTTCATTGAGAAATTCATTGAAGAAAGTTATGGACTTAAGAATGTTTCTACCATCAGGACGTATATCAATACGTTACGGCATTTAAAAAACTATGCTGATCTTAAAAAAAGGAAATTGAACTTTGAAGATGTCAATCTGGAGTTTTACAATTCGTTGATACACTATTTAACGAATGAGATTGGTTTGTCTCAGAATTCAATTGGGGGTCATGTAAAAAATTTAAAAACCTTTCTGAACGAGGCGACCGAAAGAGGACTAAATAATAACATGGATTTCAAGAAACGCAAATTCAGACAACTTTCAGAAGAAAACGAAAAGGTTTACTTGAACACATCAGAACTTGATAAAATCTATCGATTGGATTTAAGCAAGATCCAAAAGTACGAACGAATAAGAGATTTATTTATTGTTGGCTGTTACACTGGATTGCGTTTCTCGGATTTCATCCAGATTAAAAAGGAAAATATTATCGACTCCAACAAGCTAAAAATAAGAACACAAAAAACTGGAGAAACGGTCATCATACCATTGCATCCATATATCAGAGAGATTATCACAAAATATGATGGCCAAATTCCTGAACCGATTAGCAACCAGAAAATGAATGATTACTTGAAAGAGATCGCCAAACTGGCAGATTTAAATGATCTGGTTGAAATCTCTATTACCAAAGGAGGCAAGGTATTAAAGAGCACCATTGAAAAATACCATCTTATTATGACCCACACAGCTAGGAGAAGTTTCGCAACAAATCTCTTTTTGGTTGGAATTCCTTCCATTACCATCATGAAAATTACAGGACACAAGACGGAGAAAAATTTTTTGAAGTATATTCGCATCTCTCAGGAAGAAAACGCTAACAAATTACTTAACCATCCATTCTTTAATTGACATCTTATGGGAAGCAAGTCAGAACCTGGCAGTATATTTTATAATTCATCTGCCAGAAAGAAAGAAATTGAAGATAATCTAAAGGAATTACTTGAGGATCAGAAGAACAATAAAAAAATACCCTCAGAAAAAGAATTCACTTTGAAGCAGCAGATATTGATCATGCATTACTTTGGCATTTTAAAACTGTTCAAAGATCTTCCCAAAACAAAATCAGCTAAGATTATTGCCTGTATGCTAAATAGGAGTGAGAAGAATGTTAAGGATGCAATCACTTATGTTGGAGGCAAAGTAGCTGAAAATGACGTCCACTCCATAGCGAATTTAGAAGCCATTTTACCAATTTTTGATAACGAATTGCACAAAGAGATTATTGAACATATAAATCAAGACTTGTTAAAGCTTGATAACCAATATCAATTTAAAAAGATGTAAGATTGTAGTTACTACAACTGGGACTACAATAATGTGAACACAATAGGTTTGTTCCATAATTAAATCAAATTATTATGGAACAAATTTTTTTTCAAGGGATGAATATCCCCGAGTTTAAGAAACTCATCGGTGAAGTGGTCGAATCGAAACTTCTCCAACTGCCAATTGCAGAAAAATCTATTCCCAAAACATTGTATTATGGCAGGGTCGAGGTGGCCAAAATTCTGAAGATTTCCTTGCCCACACTAAACGAGTGGTCAAAACTTGGAATTCTTCAATCTTACAGAATTGGCAATCGGGTTTTGTACAAAGCCCAGGAAATTGAAGAATCGCTAGAAGCAGTTAAGAATCTCAAATTCAAAAGAGGGTAATCATGGCGCATAAGAACGATTACTCTGTAATTGCCTTCCTATCCGATGGCAAGGCGAAAAAGTGGAATTATGTCCACAACCTCTTCAAATTCTCCCAATTTCTCAATGACAAACATTCTGATTGGATTTACTTCAATGTTTATGACAGAAGGACAACTAATTACATAAAGCGCTATTATAAAGCAAGTTACATTCCTCCCTTTTTGTGTTTTTTTTTAACCTTTAATCTAATTCTTTAATTGATCCTTTAATTGTTGTGATTTTAATGTACTACAAATCAAGCAAATGCACCTCTCAAATGACCTTTAATGGATTTATTAAAAACCTCATTTTTCAAACTCTTATCATGTCCAATATACTAAGTTATTCAAGCTTGACCACGATCACTATGACCCTAAAATCTCGCTTTGGCGGGTCTTCAAAATTCAAATTAGTAGATGGTGAATTAATTGAAGTTGGAAACAACAGAAAGCAAACAAAACCGAAATATTATTCAACGGTCGTTCCAAAACCAAATTTTGAGTTTGAGACCTCTACATTATTGGAAGGACAAATAGAGCAAACCGCAAATGAGAACAAAGAAGAAATCACTACCGGAACTCTTTACAAATTGAACAAGTCAAAGATTAAAAGAAAGTGCTTTGCCTTCAGCCGACTCGAGAAAAGTAAAAAATTTCTGGCCTTTTATTCTATTAGTTTTCCAATTGGCTTGTCTGACGACAACTGTTACAAAGTATTCAACATATGGCTGACACGATGCAGAAGAGATGGCGGACTAATAAGTTACCTATGGGTGGCTGAACGTCAAAAAAATGAGACGATTCATTTTCATCTTCTGACCAATGACCACATGCAAATTAGGACGGTAAACGGTTTTATGGCAATTGCATTACACACATTCAAGAAAAAAGGGGTTGAAGCATTACAAAATATTGATCCTCTAAAATACAATGGTGTAGACGTCAAAAGAGTAAAAGGATCACGGAAGGCATTGATTGGTTATTTGGTTAAGTACATTTCCAAGAATGAAATCAAGTTTTTCCGACTTCCTTGGCATTGCTCAAGGGATGTTTCAAGGTTATTCACTTCGGAGAACTTTGATGATCCGGAAGACCAAGCTTTACTTGACAAACATCTCCCAAACGAGTCGGACAAATACAACATTTATGAAGATCCGCATTACACAGTCAAGGGTTTTAAGTTCTCACCTCCTGAAATACTGTTCTCTAACCTTGATTCGGTTAACGAAATAATTTACCATCGAAACAATCATTAATTAATCACAAATAATCAATCAAATTATGAACAACGAAAATAAAAAACCAAAAACTATGCTTGAAGATTTTATTAACTTTTCGATGATCACTGGCGCATCAAATAATTGTCGGGATTGTGGAGGAGAACGCAAAACAATTAAATTTCAACAAATCCCAATACTTATGAGACCATTTTTTGAGGAAATATTGAAAACTGAACCTTACATGAATAAAAAGAATGATTTCGTCTACTGTAAAAAATGCGATTCAATTTCAATACTTAGTGAGTACATATAATTGGCACCTAAAAACAAAAAGAATGATCCGCTAATAGCGGATTTTTCATTTTTCGAATAAGCCAAAGTCAGAAAAATTGTTTCAGCTTGCGGTTATCATAAATCATATATTATTACTTTTACTAATACCTTGAACAAAACCTGAATTTATTTATCAATAAATAAACATAGACTTGGAATCAATATGATAAAATATAATACGCCAGAAGCTGCGCTTACAAGTCCATTTTAGGTGCATATGCGCAACTTTTGTAGAGTTTCTAAAAGAGATGGGGTAATTATAAGGAACGACATAGCATATAAGATATAGACAGAAAAATGAAATATTCGAACATTAGAGAAGAAGAACTAAAAAATAAAGTAGCACAAGACTATTTTGGGATTTACGATTGCACCAAAATAGTTGGCAATGTTGACTTTTGTGTTTGTATGCACCAAAGCCAAAAGGAATTATTTGAACAAGAATCATTACTTTGGGCAGAAGCAAAAAAAGGCTCATCGGATATTTATAATTCAATTGTTCAACTCATTCTCACAATTGGAAAAGCACGGACTTTTGATAAGTTTTTACCACCACCAATGCTTGGAGCTTTTGACGGTGACAAAATTGCATTTATTCCATACAATGAGATTCATGATATTTTTTACCAAAACGATTTTAACTGGAATGTAACACCTTCGGATTACGAAACAAAAGAGTTTAAAATTGTTCACGAAAAAGTAAAATCTACAATAGACCAGAAAACTCTATTGTTCAATTATGACAAGGACGATAGAGAACTCAAAAACTTTATTAAAAGCAATTTTGTTGTTGGAAAATTTGGACTTACAAAGACCAAAATTGACAAAAACAATTTCACGGTCATTTATAACAAATGGCTACAATCAGTAAAACCGACAATTGCAGTTAATTGGGACATTGCAAAAAAAGGAGGAATCATTGATGGTGATTTCTATTTAGCCGACTTACTTTCACAAGAAAACAACACATTAAAGGAAAAATTATTTGTTTTATTAAGGAACGACCATTACGAACTTGACAGAAAATTTGATGACGCTGGAATGTTTAGTAGTAAACGGACAGACTTTTCAGATAATCAAGTTGCTCACACACAATTTTGGAATCGTTACGACCGCCCACCAAAAGAGGAATACTGGGATTATATTGTTGAACGCAGGGACTTACTTGTTCCTCAAGATGTGCGAGAAAGGAAAGGGAGTTTCTTTACACCTCAAATTTGGGTCGAACTTTCTCAAAAATATCTAACTGATGTTCTTGGCGAGGACTGGCAAGACGAATATTATATCTGGGATTGTGCGGCTGGAACGGGCAATCTTCTGCATGGTCTTACAAATAAATACAATATTTGGGCTTCAACTCTTGACAAACAAGATGTTGAAGTAATGCACGACCGAATAAAAAATGGTGCAAATTTACTTGACGACCACGTTATTCAATTCGACTTTCTAAATGACGATTTCACCAAATTACCAAATCCGTTACAAGAAATAATAAACAATCCTGAAAAAAGGCGGAAGCTTGTTATTTATATTAATCCGCCATATGCAGAAGTTTCAAGTATTGGCGAAAAAGGCAAATCTGGTGTAAATCAGTCAAAAACACACGATAAATATGCTGAAAAAGTTGGAACAGCCGGACGAGAAATATACATAATGTTTCTTGCAAGGATTTACAATGAAATCGAAGGTTGTTTTGTTGGCGAATTTTCTAAGTTAAAAGCTTTACAAGGTTCTGCATTTGATGATTTTAGAGCGTTTTATAAAGCAGATTTGGTTAAATCATTTGTAGTTCCAGCATATACATTTGATAATGTAAAAGGGAATTTTCCAATTGGTTTCAAAATATGGAATACATCAAATAAAACGTCTTTTCAAAGTACAAAATCTGATGTTTTTGATGAAAAAGGAGATTTCATTGGACATAAAGAGTTTAGTGTTACAATTAAAAGTGAATTTATAAACAAATGGATTTCAGCTTTTAAAACAAAAAATGATACAGATTTTATTGGGTTTTTAGCTGGTACAAATGGAAATGATTTTCAACAAAATGGAATTGTTTACATTCTAAACAAAAAAGAACAAATGGCTAATCCTCGTGGTATTTGGATTAGTAAGGATAATTTGATACATGTTGGCGTTTATTATGCTGTTAGAAAGTGTTTAAGTCAAACATGGTTAAATGACCGTGACCAATTTCTTTTTCCAAATAATGGGTGGAAAGATGATATTGAGTTTCAAAATGATTGCTTAAGCTATTTGTTATTTCATAATAACATTCAAACAAAATTTGGTACTAATTATTGGATACCATTTACTGAACAAGAAGTAAATGCGAGAGAAAAATTTGAAAATAATTTCATGGCAAAATTTATTCATGGCAAACTCAAACAAAACGGAAATACAGACTTATTCGGTTTTCAAGAAAATAGAACAACAGCATTAGTATTTTCAACAGAAGCACAGGAAGTTTTTAATGCTGGCCGAGAACTTTGGAAATATTATCACAAGCAACCAAATTGTAATGTAAATGCTTCATTATACGATATAAGAGAACATTTTCAAGGCAGAAACAAAGCAGGAAAGATGAATAATAAAAGCGATGACGAAACGTATATGAAACTGATAAATGAACTTAGAGAAAAGCTAAGAAAAATTGAAACGAAAATTGAACCAAAGATTTATGAATATGGATTTTTAAAATAATAACTGCCCCCAAGACACGGTACAGCTAATAAGGGTTTCAGTGATATTCGAAGGGTTGTAGTCCGCTTCAACTTTTTGTGTAACTAGATAGGAAATCACCCGCAAACCCTTACCGGCCATACCGCCGAACATTAGGCTTATTATCATGACGATAAATTAAAATTCAAAGTGTCCATTGTATTGTACTAAATTTGAATTAAAACCTTCATATATATCTAATAAATAATACATTAAATTAGTACATATTACTCTCAGCATGGGTTAATCAAGCTATATCAAATATCTTCAAACATTGTAATTAAATCTTGAAATACCGTCCCCTTATCCGCCCCTATTAAAAATTAAACCCATGTAATTATCTCTAATTCATGGGTTTACCTTTTGTTTCAGTGATCCGGCTTGGACTCGAACCAAGAACCTACAGCTTAGAAGGCTGTTGCTCTATCCATTGAGCTACCGGACCGGCCTTATGTGGGCGCAAAAATACAAATTTTCCCCAAAACGAAAAGGTGCCGGGTCAATTTTGTTGCCAGGTGCGCCTACACCATGAAAATATTGTGTTCCATGCATTGTTGGACCATCTCATCGGGCCAAAGACTGGCTTGGACCTCCCCGATATGGGCCTTGCGCAGGAAATACATGCAAAGTCTGGATTGTCCGATGCCTCCCCCGATCGAAAGGGGCAACTCGTCCTTCAGCAACTTCTTGTGGAAGAGCAGCTCTTTCCGTGCCGTGGTACCCGTGATTTCCAACTGGCGCAGGAGGGCCTCCTTGTCTACGCGGATTCCCATGGAAGAGATCTCGAAAGCCTGCTGCAATACCGGATTCCAGATCAGAATGTCGCCATTCAGGCCGAAAAATCCGTCACCATTGGGGGTCGACCAATCATCGTAGTCGGGAGCACGCCCGTCATGAATCTTTCCGTCGGTCAGTTGACCGCCGATACCCATGATGAAAACAGCTCCATATTCGCGCGTCACCTCCTGTTCACGCTCCTTGGGCGTCAGCTTCGGAAAACGCTGAACGAGCTCCTCGGAATGGATAAAGGTGATCTGCTCCGGTAGCATCGGTTTGATGGCCGGATAGTTTTCATAGACCACGAACTCCGTCCGCAACAGGACAGCATAGATCTGGTTGACCACCTTTTTCAGGTATTCCACATCCCGCTGCTTCGCGGTGATCACCTTTTCCCAGTCCCACTGATCCACATAGAGCGAATGGATGTTCGACAGCTCTTCGTCCGGGCGGATGGCATTCATGTCGGTATAGAGGCCATAGCCTGATGGAATCCCGTAATTGGCCAACATCAGCCTTTTCCACTTGGCCAGCGATTGAACCACCTCCGCTCGTGCATCATTCATCTCCTTCACAGCAAATGAGACGGGCCGCTCCACCCCGTTCAAGTCATCGTTCACACCGGTTCCCTGCATCACAAAGAGCGGTGCTGTTACCCTGCGCAACCGAAGCTCGGAAGAGAGGTTTTCCTGAAAGAAATCCTTGATCAGTTTGATGGCCTTCTCTGTGTTTTTCAGATCCAATTTGGCCTTATAATTTTCCGGAAAATAAAGTTTCATCCTTTTTCTGCTTGTTAATGGTTAATTTGATTCATCCCCGCTGAATGCGCAGCTACGAGCCGTCGATCCAATGAGTCCCTGTGCAATAATACAAACTTCGCGACATTAAAAAAAACGCCTCACACCGTTCGTAATCGGTCTCCGGCAGTGCCCTCCCTTGTACCGTGGCGTAGTCCAAACGAACCGGACTGCCTGCACCACCAAGCGGACCATACCCACAACAAAAAATCAATGAATCAGTGCTTTAAACCAGGATCGGAAAAATAATAGAGCAGCGCAAAGGTGGCAAGCCAATGGGTTCCCAGGTAGTTGTCGGAGAGCACGTGCGGCAGAGCATCCCCTGCATGTAGTTTGGCTGTTTGCTCCAAAAGGACAGGTTGCCTGCCGGCGGATCGCAGGGCAGCAGCGATTTCATTCATGCACCAGGCACGGCTCAGGTTGAGTCCATCCAGATGAACCCCCGTAGGATCCGAGCGGTCGGCTACCACCGCCGGATGACTCAATGAGGCGGGCAGGCCCGGCAGAAAAGTACGGAACCATTTGGCAAAAGTCTTCTCATCCATCACCTTTCGCATCAGGTTGGCCTCCATGAGCGCAGGGGACAGGAAGTCGTCCCCTTCAGGTTCCCAGGCGGCGGGAATCCGCTTGTCCTGCTGAAAATAGAACTTCGCACGTTCTTTCAGCAACGCTTCGAAGTGGGTATCCCCCGAAAGGGTAGCCCAATCCAAAGCCAGATAAAGGGCAAATGCGGTATTGGCATGAACACCCCGGCGAAGGGGATAGTACAATCCAGGCAAGTAAGTCTCAAAGTTGTCCACGATCTGGTCTGTCAAGGGTCGCAGCACAGCCGACCATTTTTTTCCGAGTGGATCATCCCAGTCGGCCAACTCGGCAGCCAGTTTCAACAGCCAGCCCCATCCATAGGGACGTTCATAGCTGATGCGTCCTTTCACCTTGAAATAGTCAACCTCCGCAGCGATGTTCTCCTTTGTCAGGGAGAGATCCATGGCAGCGATGATGCTGTCACGCACCTGCATCTGCGGGAAATTTTTCAAGAGTTTTACCAGAAGCCAATGGCCATGGACCGAGGAATGCCAGTCGTAGCAACCATAGAAAGCCGGGTGCAGCTGGGAAGGTGTGGCGGCATCGCGATCCGAAAGCATCAGATGTTGAATGTGGTTGGCATACTCGGTATGGATACACCCATAGGCCAGCCGGGCCAGCTTTTCTGCCTGCCGCACGTCGATCCGGATGGAAAGGGTGTCGGTCCTGTTGGCGGCAGAAACCTGCTGCAGACCGGACCACGTCACAACCGTCATCAACGTCCCCATCCAAATTCCAAAAAATGACCGCCTCATCCCCTGCTGTTGATTTCCAAAGTTAAACCATCATACGCCGGAGCGACACCTGCCGGAAGTTCCTGGCACAGGTCGGCATGCAATCCGATCTCATGACTGAAATGGGTCAGGTATGCCTGTTCCGGACCAATCTTCTCAATCAGTTCGAGTGCCTGATCAACGCTCAGATGTGAAAGATGGGGTTTCTTGCGCAAGGCACAGATCACGAGGATCCTCACCCCTTCCAATTTGGCCAGCTCCTCCTCACTGATGCTGTTGAAATCGGTCAGATAGGCAAACTCTCCGATCCTGAAACCATAGACCGGCAGTTTGTGATGATAAAGGCGGATCGGCACCAGCTTAATTCCATGTATATGCAGCGGTTGCGCGTCGATCTTATGCAGTTCCATCTCCGGTGTCCCCGGATAACGGTGTTCGGCAAAGGCATAGTTGAAGACCGATTTGAGGTTCGAAGCAACGCGTGCCTCGCAGTAAACCGGCATGGCCGACTGTTTGATCCAGTTGAAACTGCGGATGTCATCCAGTCCGAAGATGTGATCGGCATGTTCATGGGTCAGCAGGATGGCATCCAGGTTTTTCACCCGGTGCGTCAGCATCTGTTGCCTAAAATCGGGACCTGCATCGATCAACAGCGTTGTCTCTCCCTCTTCGAGCAATATCGAACAGCGGAGACGCTTGTCCTTCGGATCCTTCGACTGGCAAACGGCACATCCACAGGCGATGACTGGGATGCCTTGCGATGTTCCGGTTCCGAGGAGGGTGATCTTCATCATGAGCAATAATTTTGGATGGAAAGGTTGGGTTCTGGAAGGTTTTGTGTTCCTGTGTCAGGAGCTTTGCAACAGAAAGATGGCGGGACGTTTGTGCAGATCCGGAAAGCCCTTTTTCCACGCTGCAATGCTTTTGGTCACCACAAACTCATCGTCGGTGGTCAGGTCAACGGCTATGCAGAGGCGGGTGGTGGGCAGACAGCCGGCGAGGATGTCCTCCACCAGCTTGACGTTGCGGTAGGGTGCTTCAATGAAAATCTGGGTCTGACGTTCTTTTCCGGATAGTCGTTCCAACTCCTTGATCCGATGCACCCGTTCGTTGGGTTTGACCGGAAGATAACCCACAAAGGCGAAATTCTGGCCATTCATGCCGGAAGCCATCAGGGCCAAAAGGATGGAGGAGGGTCCCACCAAGGGTACCACTTTGAATCCTTTGTCATGGGCCATCTTCACCAGGTCGGCTCCAGGATCGGCAACGCCCGGACAACCGGCTTCCGATAGCAGGCCAACATCAAACCCTTCGGCAAGAGGGGCGAGCATTTGCAACAAACCGGAACCCAGGGTATGTTCATTCAATTCGGAGAAGTGAAGTTCATCGATGACGATCGACGGATTCATCTTCTTTAGGTGACGCCGGGCGGTACGGATATCTTCCACTACGAAATGGCGCAATCTTCCCACCAGCTCGCCATGCGTCGCAGGCAATACACCGGATACAGGTGTTTCGCCAAGGGTGGTCGGGATCAGATAAAGTGCAGCCATGGTGAATAAAGATTTAACGGACTCATCTCAGGTAGGTCGAGCCCAACGACAACAAGATCATCAGGATCGCAATGGAATAGTAGACGAGGACCTTTCTGTGTTTCAACCGATCGGAAGCGGCATTGACCGAAAAGACGAGTCCGAGGTTGGCAATGAAGAGGGCAAACAGCATCAGGATGATGTGCTCCACCGGCCAAAACCGTTTGGCCACCATTTTCTCAGCCAACTCCTGTGTGGTTACCTGCTCCGGACTGACCATCAGCAATAGTCCGAAGGCCAGCTGCAGATAAAGGGTCACGATGAAAAGCCAGGAGAGGATGGTATCCGTCCGGAGATAAGGTTTCCGCTTGAAAAAACCGAGGAGAGACCTGCAAAACAAAGTGATCGCCGTCAGGGCAAAGAGCATGCTGATGGCGGTATGGATCATTTTGACCAGATGGTGATCTCCCGAAAAGAGGAAGGAAAAAGTCATCGTGGATGGATTTGAAGCAAAATTAAAAGAATATCTCAGTCCCCGCATGCGGAACCTCAATTTTCAGTTCTTCTTTTAAAGGATTGCTTCGGAAAGCAGCTTTCCTTGCTGAATGCGATCCGCCATACCGATCCCATCCCTGAGGTTTCCTCCAAGAATCAGTCCGGGAAATTCTTCTTCCACCTGTCGTATCGCTTCGAATCGCTCCCCGCTGTCGGCTTCGTACTGCGGGATGGCGTGGTAGTGGCGGATGATTTTGAAAAGATCTGGACGAAAGTGGTCCAGTTGCATCAGTTGCGGGAATTCTCTTTCGAGCACTTCCGTTGCCTGTCGATCCGTCATTTCAAAAATATCCTGTCGTCTGACACCCCCCATGAAAACAGAGAAGAGTGCACCTCCCTCCGGAGCCCGATCGCTGAAGAGTGACGACATAAACAGTACTCCCAGCAGATCACGTTTCTCCACGAAAGGAATGAGCCCGCCAAACCCATTCAACGGGAAACCCTTCCACTCCTTGAATCCCAGCACCACCTCCAGCACACGGGTGTAATGCAGCGAGGTGATTTTGTCCAATTGCGGTTTCCCCAGGAAAGGAAGCAGGCTCCCCAACTGATGGGCTCCCACCGTGGAAATGACATTTCGTGCTTCGACCGTTTCCGACAGCCCTGCTTCATTGATCCAGGTAACGGCATATCCTGTCGCAATCTTTTGGACTGCAATCTGCCGGCAATTGCACTGGATCCGTTCTTTTCCAATCCGCTTCTCCAATGCCCGCGTCAGACCAGACAATCCACCCTTGACAGAAAAGACGGATCGGTTCACCTGTTTCTCCTCTTCTGTCTTGGATTGAAACTGTTTTTTTACCGTTCCCCCGATAAAACTACCATATTGTTGCTCGAGATTGTAGAGTTTGGGTAGCGCATATTTCGGCACCAGTCGGTTAGGGTCTCCGGCATAAACCCCAATGATGAAGGGATCGACGGCATAGTTCAGGAAACTATTCCCCATGCGTCTTCTGACCAATCCGGCCAATGTCTCGTGTGGATTTTTCCCTGCCGGACGAAAAGGTTCCAGCAAGATCCTGAATTTATCTTTCCAGGTGAACAAGGGGGTGGTGACTGCGGCTTTGAGTCCGCCGGGCAAAGGCTGCCAGCGACCATTCTTTAGTACGAACCTACGTTTGACATGATGATTCGCCAATTCCAGTTCACAGTCGGCAGCCAGATCGTTGAACAACCGAACCACTTCCACGTTGCCGACAACTCCCGAATTGGGACCCTCCTCATACAAAAAGCCATTCTCCCTGACACTGTTGATTACACCCCCTATCCGACCCGATTGCTCCAACAGGAGGAGATCCTTTCCCTGCTTGCGCAGGTTCCAGGCTGCGGTCAAACCGGTCAGACCGGCACCTATCACTACCACTTCTTTCATTCGCAACACACGATTAAGTTTATCCAGATGGCTACATGTCCATCAAGCATTTCATGAAATCCCACACAGATCTGACTACTTGATTCACTCAACCTTTTCAGTTGATTTTCATTTGATTACCACGTCGATAAGATGTTTGGTGCCTGCCGTCAGATGCCTCGAAGCCGGCTAAGCGGCATCGCCATCCGATCCCACGATTTCCGCCAGCAGATCGATGAACAAGGGATCGGCTTCTGGCAGTGCAACCCGGGTAATTCTCCGGAATCCCAGCACCTGTGAGGCAAAGGGAAGGATTTCGCAATCCAGGTCATAACAGGTTTCCAAATTTTCATGTACAAAGCTGATGGGCAGGATGACCACTTCCTGGTCTTTGTCCAGGGTCATCAGTTTGCGTTTAAGATCCGGTCCGACCCATTTTCCACCGCTCATTCCCGACTGAAAGGCCACTGCATGGGTTCGTCCCATGCTCTCTGCGATAGAAGCGGCACTTTGGTGAACGGCAGCCGCATAGGTATCCCCCTTCACGATGTTGAACTCCGGAATGGAATGGGCACTGAAGATCAACAGGGCATGGTCTCCCGAAGCCACCTGACGCTCATGTTCCCTGATTCGGTTGGTCCAGAAAGCGATGAAGCCCCTTTCTTTGAAAAATTGGTGGACAAATCGGATCTTTACCGAAGGATGCTTTTGCTGAAACCGCTCCACATCAGCCAGGACGCTAGAGGTGGTGGTATAACTGGATTGTGGATAAAGCGGAAGCACCACGATCTGGTCAATTCCTTCCTGACGGATCGATTCCATTGCCTTTTCAATCATGGGATCCGAGTAGGAATAGGCATATCGGACTAAATAATCCGCTCCAAGACGGAGCTGAAGTGTCTCGGTGGTGGCCTGCGTGGAGCGCAACAAGGGCGTTCCGCCAATCATCTCATATTTTTTCCATGATTTTTTGTACCGAAGAGACGAGATCATCGTCGACAGCAGCCAACGGAAGGGTTTGGCAAAGGGCAGGATATAGGGATCCATGAACATGTGGGACAGAAACTTCCGCAAGGCTGCCGGAGATTCGGCCCCACCCATGTTGACGAGTAAGACTGCCGTTTTTGCGTGGTGTGTCATGAGACTACATTTTTTGATGAGTAGTGCTTTGGTCAGACCGTTCTGGAATAGACCCCTTCGCCGGCTTTGAGGGCCGGATC
>JAJTBP010000430.1 GCA_021286825.1 Marinilabiliales bacterium
CCTGATTGGTTGTGGATGGAAATCTTCCCTCAGGGCGTCTCAAAAGCCCATGGTATTGAGGAGATCTGCAAGCTTAAAGGAATTGATAGATCTGGAACGCTGGGAATTGGCAATGACTTTAATGATCTCGAAATGCTCGAGTACACCAATCACTCCTATGTGGTTAGAAATTCGCCGGAGGAATTTAGAAAAAGGTTCAAAATTTCCTTGGCGCATCATGAGAATGGGTTTTCTCATGCTGTAAAAAACCATGTGACCTTAAAACCATAGCAAGCTGGCAGTCATTCCTGCCAACCTGCCACAGTCCCGATTTATTCGCTGCAAAGTTCTGTCAACACGCCAAAAGTTGATTTGGGATGAAGGAATCCAATGTTCAACCCCTCCGCTCCTTTTCTTGCAGTCTTGTCGATTAGCTGAATACCATTTGCTTCCACAGAGGAAAGGGCCTCATTTACGTTCTCTACCGCAAAAGCAATGTGGTGAATCCCCTGCCCCTTTTTCTCAATGAATTTTCCGATGGGACCTTCCGGATCGGTAGCTTCCAGCAACTCTATCTTGGTTTCCCCAACCTTAAAAAAAGCAGTCTTTACCTTTTGATCCTTGACTTCCTCAATGGCATAACAGCCGGTTCCCAATAACTTTTCATAGTAAGGGATAGCTGTTTCAAGATTTTCAACTGCGATTCCTATGTGTTCGATTTTTGATACTTTCATGATTTGTTCAATATTTAAGTTCACCATTTACAACGATAAAAGATGGTTTTCGATCCAACATTTAAGTTTATAAGTGATCAACATCAGTCATTTCATGTTTACCGATGCCCACCATCAATAATCCCTTTTGACAAAGTGGTAATGAGATCCAAAACGCTCAAAAGCAGCCTTATCCAACATCTCCCGATGATTTGGATGTGCAATGGAGATGAGCAGTCTAGCTCTCTCCTGCATCGTTTTCCCATATAGATTGACAATTCCTTGCTCTGTCACCACCCAGTGGATGTTTGCTCTGGTTGAAACCACACCTGATCCTTCGATCAAGGTAGGAGAAATTTTGGAAAGTCCTTTTTCTGTGACGGATGGCATGGCAATGATTGGTCGGCCATTTTTGGAGTGTCCGGCACCTCTGATAAAATCGATCTGACCACCGACACCTGAATAATGCTTGATTCCGATGGAATCGGCACAAACCTGGCCCGTGATATCAATGGCAAGTGCTGCATTAATTGCGGTTACATTGTCCAATTTTCGAATAACGGCTACATTGTTGGTATGGGCCACATCCATCATGGCAACCATCGGATTGTCATCTACAAATTCGTACAAGGCTTTGGAACCCATGATAAATGAGGCGACCATTTTGCCTTTGTCGAAGTTCTTTCGGCTTCCGGTGACGACACCTTTTTCAACCAAAGGAAGAATCCCATCTGAGAACATTTCGGTATGAACCCCAAGATCCTTGTGATTTCCCAACTGAGCCAGAACCGCATTGGGTATACCACCGATGCCCATTTGCAAACAAGCACCATCTTCAACCAAAGTTGCCACTTTTTTACCGATGGCTATTTCCATTTCTGACAATGGATCAATCGCATGAGCATAAATGGGCGAATCATCTTCAACAAAGAGATCGATCATGTTGATGCCAATCATAGAATCTCCCCAGGTTCTGGGGACATTGGGATTAACCAATGCAATGACCGTATCGGCACATTCAATGGCTGCCAAAGTTGCATCAACTGAGGTACCCAAAGAGACGAAGCCATGTTTATCAGGTGTTGATACCATGACCAGAGCCACATTGACTTTCAAATATCCTTCTCTGATCAATTTTTGGGTTTCACTCAAGAACACCGGGATGTAATCAGCATATCCCAATTGAGTTTGTCTCCGCAAATTTGCTCCAACAAAAAACTGCTGAGAATCAAATATGCCTTCAAATTCCGGATTGGCGTACTCAACATTCCCCTCCACATGAATGTGCTGAATTTTTACATCATAAAGTTCGCCTGCTCTTCCCCTCTCCACCATGGCTCTGATCAGTTTATGAGGAGTCACCGCTACGCTACTCAGATGCACACGGTCGCCGGAACGAATTACCTTAACGGCTTCTTCTGCGGATACAAAG
>JAJTBP010000062.1 GCA_021286825.1 Marinilabiliales bacterium
AATGGATCGGAATACCTCAAGAGTTTTATCTCCCACCAAACGATTTTGAAGGGAGGAGCCATCCACTTTGAAATGGGCGCCCGGCCCAATCCAAAGTGGGGAACCGCATCCCAAGATAGGCTTCACACACGAAAATTGGCTGAAACTGTCCAAAAACCCTATTGCCGGATCGCTGAAAATTACTTTTTTGATCGTGCCAAGGTCACGTTGGGAAGCGAAACCCCCGGTGCAAAGATCTACTATACATTGGATGGATCCACTCCGTCAAAAGGATCCCTTTTGTTTAGGTCTCCCTTCCAAATTGACCAAACGACCGTGATCCGCTACTTCGCTTGTCGTGAAGGGCTCCAACCCAGCAGCGAGGTCTCTTCTCGACTCGAAAAGTTGGAGCCGATCCCTCTGAAAGTCATGACGGATTACAGCCGACAACCGCTTGCACCCGGACTCCAGTACAAATATTTTGAGGAGCACATCATGAAAGTGGATGAACTGGACCAACTGATTCCGAAAAAGAGGGGTATTGTCGACGGATTGAGTATAGCACCACGCGATCAGGACGCTCTCTTTGCCTTCATCTGGGAAGGTCTGATCCGGATTCCTACAGATGGGGTTTACACTTTTTACCTCTCCTGCAATGATGGAGGGGTGCTCTATTTGGATGGGCAACGTTTCATCGACCAGGATGGACCGCATACGGCAGTACCCATGGAGAAAACGGTGTTGCTGAAGGCAGGCATCTACCGTATCGGAGAGAAATATTTTCAGATGGGAGGAGCCTTCTCCAACCAGGTCCTGTGGAAAGGTCCAGGGATCCGAAAAGGGGAAATTCCGGCAACTGTGCTGTTTCATCCAGTGCATCCGTAGCAAAGGAACCGGACGAAACCGGAAGACAGTATCGCTCGGCTGTTCTTTTGGATTAGCCATTCCAACCCATTGGATTGAAATCTTTCAGGAGCCATCTGCTTTGGTGCGTTGTTTGTGCCAGGCGCAAACGATGAATCCGGCTATCTGACGTTATCCTGGGGTTCTTGACCCATTCCCAAACTGGCCGACCTTATCTTTCGATCACTGCAACCACTCTTTCTCTTCCCCACTTATGGTTTTCAAACCCTTCCCATTTAAAATTTCTGCCGGCTATGCCTCAGGTCTCATCCGTTGAGGCAACCGAATCTCGAAGATGGACCGCAATTCAGAAGTATAACCCCTGGTCTCAGATATCGAAGGAGCCACGGCCCATTTTGTTTCCGGAATGTCATTCATCCCAATGATCAGGGCAAGCACGGGCTGGAGTCAGGGTTTTCGGTATGGCCGTATGGCGGTGAGATCGATGACTAAAGGAGCAAGGACCCTTCCTTCAAAACCGGTATTCTACCTTGATGAGGAGGTATCTTGGCAACAATTGGCAGGTGGTTTTGGCAAGGCTGATGTCAGTCAAGGTATAGCTGCTGTAGACATCCGTATTGAAAAGATTGTTTCCGTACCATGAAAGGGATAGCCTATTTTTGATGACCACATACCTTGCATTAAAATCCAAAAAATACAAGCAGTTACGCATGGCATCAAATGGCTCAAAAAGATATCTTTCCGCCTTTAACTGAACATCCAGCTTGCTGTTGAAACTGAACAAAAGATCGAGGAAGGAATTGTTTACATGGTTCCCGATCACTTGATCTGATTTCATTTCGAAATAATCCCATTTCGATCCAAGGTGGCAATTGAAAAACCCATGGAATGCCGAACGAAGTTCAAACCCATATTGGAAATGATTGGATGCGATACTTCGGTAACCCGTATTGTTGACCACATTACGATAGATTAGCATCGAAGAGGCAAGGGTGATCTTCAGGTTGGAAGAGATGGGTTTGATAAATCGGTCGAAATTGGAAGAAACGATCAGACTTTTCCCGCCTGTGACCAGCATCTTGCTTACCAGCAGAAAGTTACGACTGATCAGCGTATGGGTGCTGTATGATTTTTGATCTAGGTTGCCGATAACCAGCACATTGGCAAAAAATTTATCCCCCCAATTGCCATAGGTATAACCAGCCACAAGCGAAGCGGCACACAACTGATCGAATGCCCCCGTTCCTTTGGAGAAAGTGCGATAACCCGTTTGTACATATTGGTTGTACACATCGACAATTCCGGCATTGGTAACATTTCTGGAACAATAGGTCATCCAATTGCTTTTCTCATTCCACTTCCAGGCAAGACCTATCTTTGGGTTCATAAAAAATGGCGATTGGGATCGCTGTCGATTGCCATCAGCCCCCACCATGCGATTGAATAACTGATGGATACCGAAGTCGGCAATAATCGCCACCGCTCTTTTTTGAAGTCGGAAACGGGTATCCAGATAAAGGTCATCCGATGAATAGCCCAGGTCATTTTGAAAACCATCGGGATTTTGAACGGTCCATCGATCCTCCTGCAAACCAAAGGCCGTCCTTAATCCATCCGACCGATACTGATTTCCAAGCCGGATGTCCAACAGACTCCCATTGGACGCTTTACTCATCAAACGGGCCTCTACACCGCCATAATGCATTTGATTTGCTACCTCCTGATCCACGCTGACTGCATTCCCAAGGGATGGAAAGAGGTCCGTGAAAAAATAGCCATCCATCGAATGGTGCTGAGGAACCTTTTCAAAAAGATACCGGCCCGTCAGGATCATCACCCTGCTTTTCTTTAGCTTGTGTGTATACGTTAGCTGATGGTCCCACAAAGTGCTCGGTTGGTGAAGACTTTCGCCCGTGACTGAATCATTGAAAACCAAATGATCGAAATCCTTTCCTTCGGATCCAAGATATTTGACCGCGTATTTCAGGGATTGATCCTTGGTAAGATCGTCGGTCATCTCCATTTTGCCAAACCACGCCAGCCTCTCTTTACGAAGATGATTGTACTCGCTGTTGGAAAAAGAGGTTCCTCCGGCAGAGACAGATTCATAACCGGTACTATAAAAGTGGTTGATATCTGAACCCAGGAAAGCCAAGGCCTTCATTTTTATCTTGCTTGACAAGGAGGATATGACATTCAGCGAAACCATCCTCGAATCATTGAAAGTATACCTGTTTGGCTTCAAATTCGGTGCAATTGTCGCCAGGTTGATGAGGGATCTTACCCGTTGATCCTCTCCGATCATTTCCTCTTTTTCCCCAAGAGATGGCTGGTAAGAATGATCTGCATCCAGGGACAAATTCTCGCCAATGCTGTTCATGCTGGCCAAGCCATAATATTTGGTTTGGCTACCAAAGTTCATCAGGTTGCTCAATGCTTCATATTTCTTTTCGGGAAGTGGATCATAACCCATGGCCAGATTGCCAAACCATTGCCTCCTCAAACTTGGGTCCAATTTCAGGTTGATCGCCACTTTTTCTGAATTCTCGATCTCCTTGAGCAGTCTGTTGTTCGAGAAATGCTGCAGCAATTCAACCTTGGATATCGGATAGGCCGGCATATTCCGGGTAAGCAATTTGTAGCCTTTTTCGAAAAAGTCACCGCTATCGATCATTACCTTCTCTACTTCCTGATTGCCGACCCGGATGGTTCCATCTTCCGAGATGTTGAGTCCTGGAATCTTCTTTAGCAAATCTTCTACCACTTTCTCATCCCCTTTCAAGAAGAACCTGGCGTCGAACACGATCGTATCCGGCTTCACTGTAATCGCCTTATCTGCTGAGATGATCACTTCGTGGATTTCAATGGGTTCAAAAATCAAAGTAGCGTTCCGAATGCATTTTGTATTGTTTGGAGTCAAGTCGAGCATAAGGGTACAAGGCCGATAGGACAACGCCGAAAAATTCAACCAAAAACGTCCGATTCTGCTGGTTTTTAAGGTATAGGTTCCTTGACCATCCGCCTGGCAAAAGCCAACAATTCCTGAACCCGTCGCCTCTTTTAATATAACATTTGCATAGGGAATGGGATGCTGGCTTTCATCCTTTACCGAACCGGATAGGGTCGTTTGAGCGAAAGAGCACCATGGGACCAAAAGGGCCAGCAAAATCAATTGTTTCACAGCGTTCACTGGATGAGAAGGATTATCCGATTTCTGACAAGGGATGGCGGCTACTCCAATTCAATGGACTTGAAGCTTCCCATCGTAACCTTGACTGTCACATCCCGGCCCATCTTTGAGCTAATCTGCCTACTCATTTCATCGAATCCCTCATTCAATTTTTTTCTGTATTCGGCGTGTGTAAGCACCGGCAACCGGGGATTGAGATGCGCAAGGGGCGTCTGTTCAACCCTTATTTCCGAAACAAAGAGTTCGACCTCCTGGGTATCATCCGCTAGTTCGAGTATCAAACCTGGCAATCCATGCAATTTCAACGGACCCAAACTGGTCTGAACATCCGTTGTAAACCAGGCGGTGTAGTTTCGTCCACCAAATTTGCCCGTTGCCTTCATGCATTCGTGCGCATTTATTTTTTTGATCTCCGATTCAATTTTCCAGTCAATGGAAGGAAAAACTTCCTTTACCAGATAAGTTTTGCGGAACAGATCAACCCATTCAAAAATTTCATTTTTTTCCTTGTCGCTCGTGATGTAATAGCTGTTTGTATCCTTCAGACTGATGTTAAATGCCATTTCATCAGCCGATTCCGATCTCCTTTCTGCGATCTTTTGTGATGGATTCGCATTTTCGGATACCTCTTTGTAGACAAAAACGGATTGGAACCTGTTGAAGCGCAATTCTGCTTTGTAAAATCGAAATCCATTGAAGTTCAAACGCATCTTATACGCGACGTTCATTTGATACAAACTGTCTTTTTGGCAAAAACCGTTGGTGCCCCAAACAAGAATTGTAAGGAAGGTTAGGAGTGTTTTCATGTGCTTTAATTTTTTGAATTGGTCATGCTTAACAAGTACCATAAGGCCATACCCATCGGAAAATTGAAAGGGGAAAGGGTGGAAATCTGTCTAAAGAGTTGGCACCGAATGCCAGGAGATGACATTCAGTGCCCAGGATTTCGAATCAGAACATGGATAACAGGATGGCCTTGATCTGATTGTACAGTTGTATGGCCGCTGATTTGCATTCTTCACAGGATCCCGATACGGTAACCGTGACCTCAAAACTTCCAAACCCGGTATTTACTGTGCCTTTAATGGTTGCAGAACATTGCAAAACGGGTAAGGTTGCGAAACTTGTCAGGGAAAAGGGCTCACAAAGAGCGGAGGACTCACCCGCCAAAATTGGGGTGTTATCGCCGAGCCAGGAGGTAAAATGTTTTTCCGATTGAACCTTCAAAGCATTTTCAAGCGATCTTGCATTCCAAGAGGCATGGACACTGAACGAAATCAGCAGGCATGCCATGAGAAACAAAAGGGATTTTCTCATATACAAAGTTTTAAAGGAAATGATGGCACCAAGCACATTTTTTACAATCGCCACTCGCAAAAACGGCTCCCGTTCTTTCGCGTTGCAGGGTTTTGACAACAAAGACTGGCCTCCCTGGGACGGGAACTAAAATTCAGCGAATAGATACCCCAGGGAGGCACTCAAATGAAACGATTGTGGGCTGGGAAAAGAGGTTCTCTCACGGCAAATAGGTTATGTTTCAGGTTTTAGGCAAATGGGTTATGATAAATATATACTATTTTTTCGAAGAATCAAAATAGCATGGAACAGGTATGATGACCCGTCAGAAACGCAGTCATGACATGCCTGGACTTCCGTATGATCCCCGGCAAATGCCGGATCCGATGCGGGAAGGAAATCCGCTTGAAACATCATCCGACAGGGCTACGAATAAAGATTATCTTTGTAGGAGGAAATGCTTCTATTTGTCAACTGATCCATAAACAGACCAGCCGTGTCAGACATCATCCGTCTTTTGCCCGATTCCGTTGCCAACCAGATTGCCGCTGGTGAGGTCATTCAACGACCTGCCTCCGTGGTGAAAGAGTTGGTGGAAAATGCCATGGATGCAGGGGCTGAACAGATTACAGTCCATGTGAAGGATGCCGGCCGGACGTTGATTCAGGTCATCGACAATGGCAAGGGCATGTCGCCGACCGATGCCCGGATGGCCTTTGAACGGCATGCCACCTCCAAGATCCGGGAGGCCAACGACCTTTTTGCCATACGCACCATGGGTTTCAGGGGAGAGGCACTGGCCTCCATCGCCTCAGTAGCCGATGTTGAGTTGAAGACCCGGCAACGTGGAGAGGAGCTGGGTACCTACCTCCACATCTTGGGTTCGGTGGTGCAGAAGCAGCAACTCGACCCATGTCCTGAAGGTTCCAACTTCTCAGTGAAAAACCTCTTTTTCAATGTGCCTGCCCGGCGCAAGTTCCTCAAATCCAACAGCTCAGAACTCAAAAACATCATATCCGAACTGCAACGGGTGGCACTGGCCAATCCCGCCATAGCCATCTCATTGCTGCAAAATCAGTCGCCGGTATTTGAGTTGCCACCTGAGAATGTCCACAAAAGGATTGTCAGCCTTTTTGGGAAAGGCATCAACAACAGCCTGACACCTGTAGAAACGGAGACCACCCTGGTTAAGATATCCGGCTTCATTGGCCAACCAAAATATGCCAAGAAGAGCTTCGGTGAGCAGTTCTTTTTCGTCAATGGTCGTTTCATGAAGCATCCCTTTTTTCACAAGGCGGTGATGAACGGTTATGACAAGCTTTTGCTCCCCGATTGTATTCCCTCCTATTTTCTCTATTTTGAAGTAGATCCTGCCTCCATTGACATCAACATTCATCCCACCAAGACTGAGATCAAGTTCGAGGATGAGATGGCCATCTGGCAAATCCTGCAGGCAGCGATCCGCGAAGCGATCGGTAAATACAATCTGATGCCGGCCATCGATTTCGATCAGCGAGGGTCAATCGACATTCCGATCATGCCTGGAAGAGGCAGTCATTTTGAGATGCCAGGCATTGAAGTCGACCGGTTCTACAATCCGTTCCACACGGAATCGCAGGGTTGGAAACCCGGTTACCAACGGGAAAGTGTCCCCAATCAGTGGGAACAACTGTACGGCGGACTTGAAAAGAAGGAATTCGCACCCGGACTCTTCCCGCCGGTGGTAGAACGTGAATCGATTGCCTTCCGATCCAGAGAAGAATCGATGCTCTCCGGTGAGTCGGCCTCAGATCCGCAATCTCTGGCTACCGGGGCAACTTTTCTGCAGCTAAAGAACCGATATTTGCTTACGCCAGTCAAATCCGGACTGATGATCATCGATCAGCGCGAGGCACATGCCCGCATCCTGTATGAGAAGTTCGTTCAGATGTTCGGATCGCATCTTTCAGCCAGCCAACGGTTGCTCTTCCCTCCGGTATTGGAGTTGAGTCCGGCCGATGCAGAGATCCTTCAGGCTTTGCGGCAAGAGCTGCAACAGTTGGGTTTCGAAATCCGTGCCGAAGCGGGCAACCTTTTCTACATCGATGGCACGCCGGCGGTCCTGAGTCACCTCGACGCCAAGGAATTGTTGGATCAGGTGATCGCCTCTTTTCAGGAACAGCCCGTGGATCTGATGGAGGAGGTGCGTGGACAGTTGGCGCTGATCCTGGCACAATCCTCGGCAGTACACTATGGTGTTGCACTGAAACAGGAGGAGATGAACCACCTCTTCAACCAACTCTTTGCCTGTCAGTCGCCCGCCTATTCGCCCAGCGGCAAACGGATCCTTACCATCCTGCCGATGGCCGAAATTGAAAATATGTTAAGGGGTTAGGCCATTTCGTCTCTTTCCTTATTTTTGTGAAAAACAGATCAGCCAATCATTCTCATGCAATATCGTCCTACATCACCCTATTCCATTCCACCGGTTGTCAAGAACCTGATCATGATCAATGTGGTCATGCTGGTCGCCACCTGGGCTCTTAAATCACGAGGCATCGACCTCAATGCGATCCTTGGACTCTATTTTCCGGGATCTCCCAATTTCCGGTCATGGCAGTTGTTCACCCACATGTTCATGCATGCCAACATCGGCCATCTCTTCTTCAACATGTTTGCCCTTTACATGTTTGGTAAGGTTCTGGAAATGGTGTGGGGCCCCAAGCGCTTTCTCATCTATTTTCTGGTGACCGGACTGGGAGCCGCCACCCTTCATCTCTTTGTCAATTATCTGGAAATCTCTCATGTGGCCAAAACGGTTGATGCGTTTGTCAACACCCCCTCACCCGAGTTGCTGAATGCCTTTGTGAAGGCCAACCTCGGAAGTTCTGCCGCACCATGGGTTCACGACTTCATCAACAAATGGTCAGAAGCGCCGGCAAATCCGGCCTATATCCAGCAAGGCACCGAGCTTGTCCAACGTATTTTCGAAGAGATGATCAACATCCCGACCGTAGGTGCTTCCGGTGCAGTCTTTGGCATATTGCTGGCTTTTGGCATGCTCTTCCCAAATACCGAACTGATGTTGCTCTTTCCTCCGGTGCCGATCAAAGCCAAATATTTCGTTGCCGGATACGGATTGATCGAGCTCTATCTGGGGTTCACCCAAACCAACAGCGGGGTAGCCCATTTTGCCCATCTGGGCGGCATGTTGTTTGGTTATTTCCTGATCCGTTATTGGAACATCCGTTCAAAGGATTTTTATTGACCCCTTCCGGGGATCGCCCCCATCCACTGAGGTGGATTGAGACATTTCACAACTTCCGTCGGCCGATAACCGTAAACGGAAGAAAAACAGATCCGAAAAACGGATCGCCATGTGACAAACTATGGGTCTGACTGACGAAATAAAATTATCCTACCTGCATGGATCTTATCTGACAAAGTTGATCTACATCAACATTGCCATTTGGGTGGCCGTGCGCATTGCAGCCGTTTTCATCCTGCTGGGAGGCAACGAAGAGCTCACCTTCATCGATTGGCTGGCGCTGCCAGCATCCCTGAGCCAGTTTCTGATCCGGCCATGGACCCTCCTGACCTACATGTTTCTTCATTACGATTTGTGGCACATCCTGTTCAACATGCTGTGGCTCTATTCGTTCGGCCGGATCTTGCTCGAATACCATCCGCCCAAGAAATTGTTGGGACTCTACATCTTTGGTGGCATCTGGGGGGCTCTGTTTTTCATGTTGGCCTTCCATCTCTTCCCCTATTTTCAAAAATCGATCGCCGTTTCCAGTCTATTGGGCGCATCGGCCTCGGTGATTGCCATTGTGGTGGCAACAGCGGTCTATGCCCCCAATCATGTCGTGCACCTCATTCTGGTGGGGCCGGTCAGGATCAAATGGATTGCACTGGTCTCCGTTCTGTTGTATGTCGTCAACCTGACGGGGGACAATGCCGGAGGCAATTTTGCCCATCTGGGAGGAGCCTTCTGGGGGATGCTCTCCATGACCCTATGCAAAAGCGGCAGGGACCTTTCCGCCTTTCCCGAACGGCACATCGACCGTTGGTTCAGTTGGCGGAGACCTAAGAAAAAGCTGAAGGTGGAGTACAAATCCCACGACTACAGGGAGTATGGCTACAACAAAAGCAGGAAAGAGAAGCAGGAGGAGGTCAACCGGATCCTGGATAAAATCAGTGCTTCGGGCTATGAATCCCTAACCGCCGACGAGAAAGAGATGCTGTTCCGCATGAGTGGCAGAAAATGAAAAAACATGCCTGGTTACAACTTTTCGGGAAGTTCGGTTTTTACCTGAACCTGTTCCTTGCAACGGCCCTGATTTTGGTCTATCTGAGTGTCTACATCCCTCCCGACCGCTTTTCCTATGCCGCCTTTGCCGGTTTACTCTATCCCTGGTTGTTGGCACTCAACCTCATCTTTTTGATCCTTTACGCCTTGCTGAAATCCCCCAAGGCACTCCTCTCCCTGGCAGCAATCCTGGTCGGATTCAATGTACTGGCAAGGTTTGTCCAGATCATACCTTCTTTCGGCGGCAACGAACAAGGAATCAGGATCCTCAGTTACAACGTACACCACTTCTCCCGAGACAGGAATAACGGCAAAAGTGGCTCAAGCATATTGGAATACCTACGATCTGAAAGGGCGGATATCCTCTGTTTGCAGGAGACGCGGCTCTACAGGAATGGAACGCTTAGTCCGGAGAAGATCCGGGATATCCTCCCGGGAATCCGCCATTATCAGATGGCTCACTCCGCTTCCTTCGCCGGTCCAATGACCTTATCGCGCTTCCCGATCATCCGAATGGGAGAGATTCGGTTTGAACACAGTGCCAACATGGTTTTGTTCTCGGATGTTTTGATCCGTGCCGGGGATACTGTGCGGGTTTACAATTGCCACATGCAATCCTACCGCATCACTCCAGAAGATTATTCCCTGACTGATTCCGGGCGGTCAGGAAGCAACGAGCAACAACTGCAAGAGGCAAGGCAGATCTCCCAAAAGATGAGATTGGCCTTTGCGATCCGGGCCAGACAGGCCCGTACCGTAGCTGCTCACATCCGGAAATGCCGTTTCCCCGTGATTGTCTGTGGAGATTTTAACGACACACCTGTCTCTTATACCTACCGAATCATCGGAAAATCCTTGAACGATGCCTTTCGTGAATCAGGATTTGGCGTTTCCAACACCTACAATGGCGTATTTCCCTTGCTGAGAATCGATTATGTGCTTTATTCCCAACGATTCAAGGCGGTTGATTACAAGCGGGGAAGGGTCAATTTTTCGGATCATTTTCCTGTTACAGCAGTGCTGGAAGAGCTGCGGTAGCCCATGCGCATCCCGTTTAGGGCAGCACTTCACAAGGGTTGGTGATTCACCATGACCTCGCCCGTCAGGTCACCTGTACAACAGCAGACGCAAGCCAGAAATATCCCATCCTCGTCGGATTGCACCTTTCAGGCAGATTATCTATCATTTCACGCATTTGAAATGGACATTTGACTAGATTACGGTATATTTACCTATCAAAAAGGAGGAGAGCACGACCCATTGTATTCGCTTCCAACCGATACTTCAGGTTTCGTGTCCATCCGGAAAAGATCTGCCAAAAACCAATCCGCCTTCGTGTGAAAAAGTACAAAGCCCTTTTGATTGATGATGAACGAAACGTTCGTGAAGTGCTGGCCTTGATGCTGGAACAGTACTGCCGTGAGGTTGAAGTAGTTGCCCAGGCAACTTCGGCGGCAGAGGGGCGCGACCTGCTCAAAAAACATGCCGTTGATTTCATCTTTTTGGACATCTCCATGCCCAAGGAAGATGGATTTACCTTTCTCAATTCCATCCCCAAGGAGGATTATTGTGTCGTCTTCGTAACGGCCTATGAAGATTATGCGCTTCGGGCCATCAAGGCAAGTGCCATCGACTATCTTTTGAAACCCATCAATCCCGCTGAACTACAGGAGGCCGTAACAAAGGCGATTCATCATTACGAGTTTCGCAAGACCGGAGAGAATGAGCGAAAGATCTACATGGAATCCATTGAAAACCTCAACGAGAACATCCAGCGGCAGACCCGGCAGATCTCGAAGATAACGGTCATGGAGCAGTTTGGATTTCAACTGGTTGACACATCCGACATCATGTATCTGGAGGCCGACAGCAACTACACCATCATCCATCTTTCCGGACTGAAGAAGATCGTAGCGACGCGAACCCTGGGCGATTTTGAAAAAATTCTCGATCAGCCTGAGTTTTTCAGAATCCACAAATCCATCATCATCAACATCAACTTTCTCAAAGGATTCACTACCTACCAAGGATATTCGGTGATACTCAGTGATGGAACGTCACTGGCCATCTCCAGAAGAAGGGTCAATGAATTCAGGGATGCCATCAAACACATCACCAAATCCATCATCTGAATTGAATCTGAGAAATCTTTTTTGCTCCCTGCTGTTGCTGTTGATCTGCCTTGAGGTATCGGCACAGGATCCCTTTATCCAACACTTCTCCACGTCGGATGGACTCCCATCGAATGTGGTCCTTAAGGTGTTCCAGGATCACAGAAAATTCCTGTGGTTTTCAACGGATGCTGGGATTTCCAGTTTCGATGGCTCTAAATTTACCAATTACCGCAAACAGGATGGCCTGAGCAGCAATGAGGTCTTCGACATCAAAGAGGATTCATTCGGTCGTATCTGGTTTTTACACACCAATGCTGCAATCGATTTTTTCTTCGAGAACAAGATCTTCAATGAACGAAATACCCCCTTCCTACATGCGTTGCGGAGCGAGGAACTTTTTCGAAAGATATATGAAGACAGAGAGGGCAACCTCTATTTCTATCAGAACATCAAACTTCGGATTCACCTGTTGGATGCCAAGAACAAGGTAAGCCAGTTCAAATTGCTTAACATCCCCTACCAGAACAATTTCCGCTCTTACATGGGTGAAGCCATGTCGCTCCGATATCTCTCCAAAGATAGTTTGGGCATCTTCCACATGTATTCCCTGGCTGGGGGGTTTCAGGCAAGAAACCTGATGGAAAGGCCCGTTTTGGAGAGTGATCGGTACCGTATCAAGGAGATCTTCACAGCCAGCAACCAGAAAAAATATGCGCTGGTCAGGGAAAATGACAGCACTCGCTATACCATCAGGGAATTTCAGGGCGGACATGTGTTGGGTGAGATGAAACCTTTCCGTACCACGGGCACCGATTTTGTGACGTCCATTCTGGAAGACAACGAACAACTTTTATGGATTGCCACGTACGACAGAGGTGTCTTTTGTTTCAAGGAGAATCAATTGATTTATCATTTTGACATCAAGGATGCAAAGTCCCTGATCCAGGACCATGAGCACAACATTTGGATCAGTTCGGCCAAGGATGGCGTGTACCGAATCAGTCCCTATTTCGGCAGCCACATTCACATTGACCGATCCGTCTTTAACAATTCAGGGGTTTTTGCACTTTGCCAGAGAGACACGACCGGGCTTTGGCTCACGAATGGTCACCTAATCTATCTGTTGGACAAAAGAGTCGTCTATCCATTGGAATTTCAGAAAACAGAAAGATCGCTCAATCAGATCACGCAGGTAAAAGAGAATTTGGTCTTCATCGGTGAATCCGGGAAGTTTCCGTTTGCCTTAAACGGACTCCGATTCAATCGGACAGCAGGGAAGTTAACGGTTGACAATGTGCAACGGTCGCCAATTGCCTTCACCAAATTCTTTAGCAATCCCTCAACCAATGAAATAGGCGGGTTTGGACAAAATTTTCTTTTCCATCTGACTCCGGAAAACCTTTTCAAGAAAATGCGCATCCTCAATGTGGGAACCCAAATCTTCAATGTGTATTTCAATCCGAGTGACGAGCTGATTGTCAATGCCTCCAACAACTACCTCACGGAAAACAAGACGAAGACAGAAGTTCCGGAACTGGCACCCTTCTCTAACAAGATCATCTCTGACCATCTCAATCTCGATAAGTTTACGGAATTGTTCAACATCGAAGGAGACTCGTTGTTCCTGATGCGTGACAAAAAGATCTGGAACCTTTCGGCCGACTTCGAACAACCCATCGATCTGCTCATCAAGCATCTGGCTTATCACGATTCGACCCTTTTCATTGCGACCTCCCGAAACATTTATCTCTGCAACCTTCCCCGAAACAGTCAATCCGGTAAAAAAATCACGCTGGTGCCGCTCAACCTGCGGTTCAATGCCATCCACGACCTGTGTTGTGCCCACGAACATCTGTACATTGCCAGTGACGATGGCTTAACCCTTATGCCCCTGAAAGAGGTAACGGCAGGAAACACCAACCGTCCCATTCCCTATTTTCAATCGATTCGGGTCAATGAAAAGGAGAACCTGCTCAACAGCCGAAACATCAACATGATGACCAGTCAGCGGCTCAACATCACCTTTGGCAGCATCAATTATTCGACCAGTCCGGTCATTTTCAGCTACAAGCTTGAGGGAGCCGATGCCAACTGGACGGAGGTACGCGGGAACAATGTTGTGTTGCAGAACCTCGCAAAAGGCGATTATCGTTTCATGTTACGGGCCAGAAAACCAGCTACCGAATGGAGCGATCCCATTGAATGCAGCATCCGTGTGCAGGCTACCTTCTGGCAACATCCGCTCTTCTATCTTTTCATTGTCCTGCTGTTGGCCGGCATGGTCTTTCTCTTTGTGATCAGAAGAAAGAACCTGGAGTTGAGAAAAAGGCAGATGGAGAACCAGATCCTGCAATTTGAACAGAAAGCCCACCAGGCGATGATGAACCCTCATTTCATCTTCAATACCCTGGGATCCATCCAGAACTACCTCCTGCACAATCAGCCCAATGAAGCAGGGATCTATCTTTCCCAGTTTGCACGACTGATCAGGCAAAACCTGAACTCCATCGATAGTTCGGTCATCAATCTGGATGAGGAGGTGACAAGGCTCAAGAAT
>JAJTBP010000063.1 GCA_021286825.1 Marinilabiliales bacterium
AAAAATTCTGGGAGCCAAAACCATTCTTATGGGCTTTGGACTGGAAACCGATGCCATCCACTCGCCAAATGAGAGTTTCCTATTGGAGAATTTTTTCAATGGAATTAGGAGTGTGGCTCGATTTTATCACTTTTTTAGCCAATACCCCCTGAAAAAATGATATCGATTTGTGGAAAATGAATTTTGCATTTTTCGCAAACAAGTTGCAAAAAACGTCGTAAATCTTCAAAAAAACAGTTTTTGTGACGAAAAAAGCCCGAAAAAGTGAATTTCATTGTTAAAATAATATGAAATTTTAATTTTGAAGTCAAAAAAATAGGGGGTATTCAAAAGAAAATGTAATTTAGCCCGAAAGTTCTGAATTTATATTTTAATTCATAATAATTATGGCAACCTTTAGATTTAAGGCACTAGAAGTTTTGATGTCGCGTAAGCCCATCGTTGTGAAGAGGGAAGAGAACCTGACTTCCGATTATTATGGCATGTTGGTATTTGACAGGCCGAAGATGAAGAAATATCTTTCCAAGGATTCCTACAAGGGTATCTGTGATGCGATCGACAATGGATCGACCATTGATCGTAAAATTGCTGATCAGGTAGCCATTGGTATGAAAGCCTGGGCCATTGAGAATGGCGCAACCCATTACACTCACTGGTTTCATCCACTAACGGACGGAACGGCAGAAAAGCATGATGCTTTTATTGATCATTCTGAGTTGGGCGGCGTGGTGGAAAGTTTTCCGGGCAAGTTGCTGGCACAGCAGGAACCGGATGCATCTTCCTTCCCAAGTGGCGGTATCCGCAATACTTTCGAAGCAAGGGGTTATACCGCTTGGGACGTTTCCTCACCTGCCTTTATCGTGGGGACCACACTTTGTATTCCCACCATCTTTATTTCCTATACTGGTGAAGCGCTTGACTACAAAGCACCTTTGCTGAAGGTAATGAATGCTGTGGATAAAGCTGCCGTGGATGTTTGCCAGTATTTCGACAAGAATGTTACCCATGTTACCGCCAATCTGGGTTGGGAGCAGGAATATTTTCTGGTTGATGAGGCGCTTTACATTGCCCGTCCTGACCTGGTTTTGACTGGACGTACCTTGATGGGACACTCTTCAGCCAAGGATCAGCAGTTGGAAGACCACTACTTTGCCTCCATCCCGGAGCGTGTAGCTGCCTTTATGATGGATCTGGAAAACGAGGCCTACAAATTGGGAATCCCTGTGAAGACCCGTCACAATGAGGTGGCTCCCAACCAATTTGAAGTAGCGCCGATTTTTGAAGAGGTGAACCTTGCCAATGACCACAACCAGATGGTTATGGATCTGATGAACAAGATTGCACGTCACCATGGATTCAGAGCTCTCTTGCATGAAAAACCCTTTGCAGGCATCAATGGCTCAGGAAAACACAACAACTGGTCACTGTCAACCAACACAGGTGTCAACCTTTATTCTCCCGGAAAGAATCCGAAAACCAATACGCAGTTCCTTACCTTTATTGTCAACACGATAAAAGCCGTTTATGACAACCAGGATCTGTTGCGTGCTTCGATCATCTCTGCAAGCAACTCTCACCGTCTGGGTGCCAATGAAGCTCCTCCGGCCATCATTTCCACCTTCCTTGGAACAGAGGTGAATGCCATGCTCGACCAGATTGAAGAGATGGTTGGTGAGAAGAAGATGACTCCGGATGAAAAGACGGATCTCAAACTGAACATTGGCCGAATTCCGGAAATTCTCCTCGACAATACAGACCGGAACCGGACATCTCCCTTTGCCTTCACAGGTAACCGCTTTGAATTCAGGGCTGTTGGTTCTTCAGCAAACTGCGCCTCGGCCATGATTGCTTTGAACTCCGTGGTAGCCGCTCAATTGATCCAATTCAAGAAAGATGTAGATAAATTGATCGACGCCAACGTGAAGAAAGATGAGGCAATTCTCAAAGTATTGAAAAAGTACATCCTTGAGTGCAAACCTGTACGCTTTGACGGCAACGGATATAGCCAGGAATGGGCAGAAGAGGCAGAGCGCCGTGGGCTCACCAACATCAAGAGCGTTCCCGTGGCTTTGGATGCATACCTCTATGAGCGCTCCAGAAAAATCTTCGAATCATTGGGCATCTTCAATGAGAAGGAACTGGAAGCCCGTGTGGAAGTTGAATTCGAGAAATTCATCAAGAAGATCCAGATTGAGTCCCGCGTACTTGGTGATCTCGCCATCAATCACATCGTTCCAACAGCCATAACTTATCAGACAACCTTGATTGAGAATGTGAAGGGTTTGAAGGAAATCTTCTCAGAGGAGGAGTTCAATGAACTGGCTGCCGCAAGAAAAGAGCTGATCAAAGAGATCTCCATCCATATTTCCAGCATCAAATCCAAGACAAGGGATATGATTGAAGCCCGTAAAGTGGCCAATGTCATTGAGCATTCAAGGGAGAAGGCTCTTGCCTATGAGCAGACCATCAAACCTTATCTGGATGACATTCGTTACCACATTGATAAATTGGAATTGATTGTCGACAACGAGTTGTGGCCATTGCCAAAATACCGCGAATTGTTGTTTGCCCGCTAAACCACTTCGTTTCAAAAAGAAAGCCTTTGGATTTTCCAGAGGCTTTTCTTTTTTAGGATGGATGATAGAAGGGATTTCGAATGAATTTCAGATGTCTCCTTTTCAGAACAAAGGTACCGGAATAGCTCTCCTTACCAGTTCCCAAATGGGTGCTGACCAATATGAAATGCATCTTTTTATACTCTTTCCATTGTTTTTCCGAAATCTGGAATTGGCCACTCTCATTGATCTGCAGCACATTCTGCCTGAATCGCTTGTCACCCGTCTTTGAGAACCCGACAAAAGCCGCAAGTTGTTTGGTTGAATCGCTGATTTCTTTCCAAGTGATGAGCCGGTATCCCTTTTCTTTCTTCAGGGTAGGTTTGTGTGCTGACTCATCATCCCACGTAGGTCGGATCGATAGGGGTTGATAGGTAAATGTCAGCAGAAACCGCTTTTCCAAAGCTTTTTTGTCGGGTTTTGGCGTTTTGGGTGGCGCAGGGGATGGATGCTGCACCTGGGTGTTGGTTTGACCGTGTGGTACCTTGTCATTGTGCGGAACAACGGCACTGCTTAGCTGATTTTCACAGAGGGATTTGATCTGATCGTCATTCAACTTGCTGATGTTGGAGGCACTGTAAAAGGCAAATCCCTTGATCCGGTTGTCGTTTCTCAACAGATTGATCTGCTCATTCAGCTCATCTTTCTGGTTGAATCCATTCTTGGCAGCAGTGCTTTTGAACAAGGCTTGTCCAATGTAAACGGGTTTGCCAAAGCTATTGTCTCCCCACCATTTCAGCAATGAGGCAAAATCACCGAAATGATTGCCTTGCTCCCAATAGAGTTGAGGAATTACATAGTCAATCCAACCGTCACGTAACCAGCTTCTTACATCTGCATACAAATCGTCATAAGAGCTAATTCCCTTCTTTCCCATGGATCCATCCGGATCAATCGATTTGTTTCTCCAGATACCGAAAGGACTGATGCCAAACCGGATCTGTGGATTGATCTGCACCAGTGTGTCATGAACTGATTTGATCAGATGATTGATGTTGTTTCTTCTCCATTCCTTGATTCGTTTGGGATAGAGATTGTGTCCGTATTTGGCAAAACTCCTTTCATCCCCGAATTTTTTTCCTTCGACAGGATAGGGATAAAAGTAGTCGTCCATCAGGATGGCATCTACCGGATACTTGCCAGCGACCTCAGCGATTACCTTCAGGATATGGGCCCGAACTTCCGGATACCCAGGATCCAGAAAGAGTTTTTTGTCGTATTCCCGCACATATTGGGGATGTTTGGCTGCAAAGGAGGTAGGGGCAAGCGGGTATCGTCCAATATTCCTGACTCTGAATGGATTGAACCAAGCATGCAATTCCATGCCACGCTGGTGGCAGGCTTCAATGGCCCAGGCAAGCGGATCATAGAAGGGGGTAGGTGCCATCCCCTGTTTGCCCGTCAGAAACTGAGACCATGGTTCCTCTTTGGAAGCATAAAAAGCGTCTGATGCGGCCCTTACCTGAAAGATGACGACATTCAGATTGAACCGGGTGAAGACATCCAGTAACTTGAGAAATTCCTCCTTCTGCTGCTCCACCGTCAAGTTGGGTCTGGAGGGCCAGTCTATGTTGTTGATGGTCGCGATCCAGACAGCACGGAATTCGCTTTTAATCGGTTCATCTGAAGAATTTGGTTCCAGGGAAGTAGGGTAACCTAATTCGTTTTGCCTATGGCTGCCCAAGGAAGGAAATGCCATAAAAATGGACAAAATCAAGAGAAAAATCCTGTAAATGAACCTCATAGAGTTGGTGTTGCAGGTTAAAATATCGGGAAATCTATTGCAATCATGGATAATATCTTACAAATGCTTCCATCGCTTCATATTCGGCCATGCCGAGGGCATCGTAGAGATTGGCGGTCGAACGGTTTCGCTCTTCAGCTCTTTGCCAGAACTCACGCTCATCCTCACCCATAAACATGGCGCCCTCTTTCTGTGATTGATGACGCAGGATGGCCTCCCTTTTTCTGGAGAGTTCGATTGGACTGATTGGAACGGCCATTTCAATCTGGTCTGCTTCCCATTCCGCCCAGGCGCCTCTGTAAAGCCAAACCCAGCAATCTTTCATCCAATCATTTTTTCTCAGATGCTCCAGGGCAATGAAAATGGCGTCGAGACAAACACGATGGGTTCCATGGGGATCAGAAAGATCACCGGCGGCAAAGATCTGTTGTGGTTGCACATGATCCAGCAACTGCATGATGATTTTTACATCATCTTCCCCAATGGGTGCTTTGGATTTGAGTCCAGTTTCGTAGAAGGGCATATCCAGGAAGTGGATGTTCTCATTTTTGAGACCGAAGTAACGCAGGGCTGACCTTGCCTCCATTCTACGAATCAATCCCTTGACTTTTCTAAGATCCGGAATGTCAATGTCGTTGTCCTTTTTGTTCTTGATGAAGCTGAGAATTTTTTCCTGCTGCGCTTTGGCCACAGGGTTTTCCTTGTCGTAGAAATGAATGTATTCTTGGTGAAAATCAAGGAATCGTGTAACATATTCGTCTGATACGGCAAAATTTCCCGAAACCTGATAAGCCACGTGCACATCATGACCTTGTTCGATCAGCCGCAACAAGGTACCACCCATCGAAATGACATCGTCATCCGGATGCGGACTAAAGATCACCACCCGTTTTCTTTCGGGATAGGCTCTTTCCGGTCTGAAGGTATCATCTACATCCGGTTTGCCACCTGGCCATCCGGTGATTGTATGTTGTAAGTTATTGAAAACCTTGATATTAATCGCATAGGCGGATCCGACGGTAGCCAGGAGATCGCTGAGGCCGAAGTCGTTGTAATCTTTACCCGTAAGCTTCAGCAATGGTTTTTTGGTTTGGCCGCACAACCAAACAACGGCTTTGCGTATCAATCGGTCTTCTGACCAATCCATGCTGTCCAGCAACCAGGGAGTCTTCATCCGGATCAGCTGCAGGGAGGCACCCTTGTCTACAATGACCTTGGCGTTATCATGAAACTGGATAAATGAAGCGGGTACGTGGTTGGAGGGCTCATCTTCCACCATCATCTTGATGACCCGTGCCTTGGTTTCGCCGAATGCTGTCAGGATGATCTTCTTGGCATCCAGAATGGTGCCGATCCCAATGGTTATGGCACTTCTGGGCACATTCATGAAACCCCTGAATTGTTTGGCTTCCTCCTGACGTGTCAACGGATCCAATGTAATGATCCGGGTTTTTGTGTTTCTTCCGGATCCTGGTTCATTGAAGGCGATGTGTCCGCTTCTCCCAATGCCCAATAACAAAAGATCAATTCCTCCGGCTTGTTCAATTTTCCTTTCATACTCACGGCAATAATCATGTACCTCATCCAGTAAAATGGTTCCATCGGGAATGTGAATGTTCTCGGGAAGCATGTCTACATGATTGAAGAGATTCATACGCATGTAGTAGTGATAACTGTGGATCGAGTGCGACGAAAGCGGGCAATATTCATCGAGATTGAAGGTGATGACGTTCCGGAAGGAGAGACCCTCTTCCTGATGCATCCTCACTAACTCAGCATAAATCCCAAGTTGCGTGGATCCGGTAGGTAAGCCCAATACGCAATGTTTGCCTTCCAGTTGCTTGGTCCGGATCAGGGCGGCAATCTCTTTGGCGACGGCTACAGAAGCATCCGAGCTATCCTGATAGATAAAGGTTGGCAGCTTTTCGTACTTCGTCAGCACATCGCGATGCGTGAGGTTGGTAGGCAGGTGATCCAAAGAATTGTCAAAAATTGGATTTTGGCTTTCTAATTTGTTATTGAGGTTGATCACTTTTATATTTTTTTATTGTTGAGTATTGATTGACAATGACATCCTGATTCAATCCTTTCGGTCGTACCGTTGCTCTAAAGTACAAAAAGAAACCCAATCAGTAGAATTTATTGAGAATATCCTCAATCATCGCATCTTCTATGGGATCGTATTTGTTTTTCAGATTGACGAAAAGGACATTGGCTGTAAACTGCCAGAAGAAGGCATCAAAACTCCCCCTGTAGTGCCGAATGAGTTCATAGGGAGACTTTCCGGTTTCCCTGCTAACCAATTTGATGAAGAGTTTTACCTGTCTGACATTTAACGCTTTGAGCGTGTCTATATAGGTGTGGTAGATGTGTTTTTCATACCACTTTAAATACTGCTTTCTTTTTTTGTCGGTTGTATAGACTGAATCCAATTCGGCATCAACCAGATTGACTTCGCTTTTTACGATCTGAGATAAGGGATAGGTGCGTTTGATATCCTGAAAGAGCTGGTTGTATTTCTTCTTTTCTCTTTCATTCTTGAATTTGTATTCCGCTTCAATTTCCACCGCAGGAAAGCTGTAATGGAGCATCGTATCCACCTTCCCTTCCTTTATCCTGGCGGCCTCTTTGGCTGATTGTTCCCGTTGGGATTGCAGCAGCAACCGGGATGGCTGTGCCACTCCATGGATCCTACCACTGGCCAATAGGACAACCAGTATGAGTTTCAAAAGGCATGGAGGTAACTTCATCATCGGATCGCAAATGTATTGGCAATGTTTTTTTTACGTCTTTTTGGATTGACAGTTGTCAAAATTGATCCATTAATTCGGTCATGACACTCAGTTTTCCCTGGCAGCCCGTATAAATGCTGCTATTCCGTGGAGTTTATCAAGCGCTCCGCGGATGGAGGTCACAGGATCCAGTATGAGTGTCAGTTTTCCTTTGATCTCTTTCACTTTAGAACCCGAAGGATGTTGGGATATCCATCTCATCAGGGTGGCAAAATCCGCAGAGAGATAATATTTTGAACTTTGGTCGGAGGGAAGGAAACAGATCATTTTTTTGTCCTTGATAATCAGTTTTTCCATGTTCAGGCTCAAGGCAACCCAGCGCAACCTGACCACATCCAGCAGTTCTCTGGCCTGATCAGGCAATTTCCCAAACCGATCCTGAAGGTTTTTTTCAAACAGAGAGAGGGTCTCTTCGCTCTTGAGGTCATCCAACTCCCGGTAGAGCAGCACACGTTCAGAAATGCTGGAAATGTAGTCATCCGGCAACAACAGTTCCAGGTCTGTATCGAGGGTACATTCCCGGATGAAGGAAGAACCCAGGAAGGCATTCTGCTGATCCTTGATATCCTGTTCATCGAATACTCCCTGGAACTCATCGTGTCGGAGCTCATCCATCGCCTCATTGAGAATGCGCTGGTAGGCTTCGAAGCCGATGTCCGCGATGAATCCGCTTTGTTCTCCTCCCAACAGGTTTCCGGCTCCACGGATGTCCAAATCCTGCATGGCAAGGTTAAAACCACTGCCGATATCGGAAAATTCTTCGATGGCCTGCAATCTTTTTCTAGCATCCGGATTCAACGCCTCGAGAGGAGGGGTCAATAGGTAACAAAAAGCTTTTTTGTTGGATCGTCCCACCCTTCCGCGCAATTGATGCAATTCACTTAACCCGAAATTCTGGGCGTTGTTGATAAAGATGGTGTTGGTATTCGGAATATCCAGTCCGGACTCAATGATGGTGGTAGCGATCAGCACATCAAAGTCGCCGTTGATAAAATCGAACATCACCTTTTCCAGTTTTTCACCATCCATCTGCCCATGGCCGACGATCGTCCGAATACCCGGACAGATCGTTCGGATCTGCTTTTCGATCTGAAAAATATTGGTGATCCGGTTGTGAATGAAAAATACCTGGCCGCCTCTGGCAATCTCGTAATTGATTGCCTCCCGTATGATCTCCTCATCGAACGAATGAACTTCGGTAGCAATGGGATATCGATTGGGGGGAGGAGTGCTGATGATGGAAAGGTCCCTTGCTCCCATGAGGGAGAATTGCAAAGTCCTGGGAATGGGGGTTGCCGTTAAGGTGAGGGTGTCAACATTGACCTTTAATTGCTTTAGTTTTTCCTTCACGGATACTCCAAAACGCTGTTCTTCGTCCACGATCAACAATCCCAGGTCCTTGAATTTTACCTCCTTGCCAATCATCTTGTGTGTACCGATCAAGATGTCCACCTTGCCCATTGTAAGTTCCTGCAAGACTCTTTTGACATCGGATGCATGTCTTAAGCGGCTGATGTATTCGACATTGCATGGGAAATTGCGCAGGCGTTCCCGGAAAGTCCGGAAATGTTGCAGGGCAAGTATGGTGGTGGGGACCAGTACAGCCACCTGTTTGTTATCGGCAACGGCTTTAAAGGCTGCCCGGATGGCTACTTCGGTCTTGCCAAAGCCCACATCCCCGCAAATGAGCCGATCCATCGGCATTTGCCGTTCCATATCTTCCTTGACGGAGAGGGTGGCTTTTAACTGGTCGGGTGTGTCTTCATAGATAAAGCTGGCCTCCAACTCCTGTTGAAGGTAGGAATCAGGGGAGAATGAAAAACCTTGTTCCATTTTCCGTGCAGCGTAGAGGGCAATCAATTCCCGTGCAATGTCTTTGACCTTGTTTTTGGTTCGGGTCTTCAGGTTTTGCCAGGCGGCCGTGCCGAGTTTGTGGATGGCAGGTTCCTGTCCCTCTTTTCCTTTGTATTTGGAAATCCGGTGCAGGGCATGAATGCTGACCAGTAAGGAATCGTTGTCCCTGTATATCAGTCGGACTGCCTCCTGAAAATTTCCATTGACCTCCGTTCGCACCAACCCTGCAAATTTACCGATGCCATGATCTGTATGGACTACATAATCACCTACCTGCAACTTGCTTAGTTCCTTGAGCGTGATGGCTTGTCTGGACGGTTGGGCGGATTTGAGCTTGGAACGATGATACCTTTCAAAGATCTGGTGATCGTTGTAGCAACAAATCTTCAGGTCATGGTCGACAAATCCTTCCCTCAAGGCGAAGGGTAGTGTGTCGAGTTTCTGTGGATCTCCCTTGTCATCGAAAATGGCATGGAGCCTTTCGATCTGTTTGGCGCTGGAGGAGAGAATGATGTTGTGGTATCCCTTTCCTCTGTTCTCCTTCAGATTGGAACCCAGCAGGTCAAAATTCTTATGGAAGACCGGTTGAGGAGCGGACTGGAATTCGAAAGGAAGGGATTCATTCTTTTTATCCTTCTTCAACTGAATCAGCGGAAACTGTTTTTGATATTTTTTGAATTGGGCTGCTGAGAGTGGCTCGTTTTGCTGTTCAATATTGCCTGCTTCTGAGGCCTCCAGAAACGCATCCTGCAAATTTTGCAATTGGTTGGACAACTGATGAAAGTCTGGAGAGACAAGGAAGCTTTTCTTGTGAAGGAATTCGAAGAAAGGCACACGTTTTTCTTCCCGAATGCCTTCCTGAATATTTGGAATGATGGAGATGTATTCAAAAGGAACTTTTGAGATCTGGTCTTCGATGTCAAAGGAACGGATGGAATCGACGATGTCACCAAAAAAGTCGATGCGGTAAGGATCCTCATGAGAGAAGGAAAAGATGTCAACAATCGATCCCCTGATTGAAAATTGGCCCGGTTCGAAAACAAATTCTACCCGTTCGAAGCCGTAGGAGTAAAGCAATTCATTGACGAAGGCAATGGAGAGCCGATCCCCTTTTTGTACATGAAGGGTGTTTTTTAACAGGCCACTCTGAGAAACCACCGGCTCGATGATTGCTTCCGGATAGGTTACCACGAGATAATCCTGTTCGGCTGCAGCCAACTTGTGCAGAACATCGGTACGCAAGATGACATTCTCATTGTCCAGATGATTTTGCCAGATATTCCTTTTGAAGGAGGATGGAAAGAAAAGCAATTCCGACTCACGGCTCAATGAGCGAAGGTCGTCATAGAAAAAGGCTGCCTCTTCACGGTCATTCAGGATGAACAATGCCTGATATGGAACCATTTCCTTCAAGACAGAGAACAAGAGCGGAGTCATCGATCCGGACATTCCGGAAAGGGAAATGGGCTTATCCTGAGACCCTGCCATAGATTCCTTTAATCCGGGCAGCACTGGATGGGTCTTGTATGAATGGAGAAATTCGAATAATTCCAAGGGATGCAAAGCTTTGTGGTGCGAAGTTACAAATTTTGAGGACAACCCCTGATTTTTGCACACCGATCCCCCCTTTTTTGTTTCTTTGTGTTCGGTTCAGTTTGAATGAAAACATTGAAATTCTATGGGCATGAAGGTATTTAAGTTTGGAGGTGCATCCGTGAAAGATGCTGCTGGCGTGAGAAATACGGGTTCGATCATCGCAAGCGAAAAGGATCCTTTGATTGTGGTCGTTTCGGCCATGGGGAAGACCACCGATGCCTTGGTTGAGATCACCCGCAATTATTTCGATGGCAGGGAGGAAGAGGCACTATCCGGTATTGAAAAACTCAGGGATTATCATCTGAACATTGTCCGGCAGCTTTTTGAATCTGGCCACCCCAAACTCGAGGCAACAGTTGGTGAGGATTTTGAGGCCTTGGCCAAGCGAATCAGGATACCGGCCTCGCTCAATTATGATTTTGAATACGACCAAATTGTCTCAACAGGGGAGATGGTTTCAACAGAGATCGTGGCAGCCTACCTGAACTCCATAGGAAAAAATACAAAGTGGATCGATGCCGGTCATTATATTCGGACAGACGACACCTGGAGGGAAGGCCACATCGATTGGGACCTGACAAGAAAGCTTGTGCCCAGAGCCTTTCGCTTTGAAGAGAATAGCGTCTGCCTGACCCAGGGTTTCATCGGCGCCACCAATTTCAATCTAACCACCACCCTGGGACGGGAAGGATCGGATTATACCGCAGCCATTCTGGCCAATGTGATGGATGCCGAAAGTGTCACCATTTGGAAAGATGTGCCTGGGATCATGAATGCAGATCCGCACAAATATCCCCGTACCCAGAAATTGGAGACACTCTCTTACCGTGAAGCTGTTGAGATGACTTACTATGGAGCAAAGGTCATCCATCCCAAAACGATGAAACCCTTGGTGGAAAAAGAGATTCCGCTCTATGTCAGATCTTTTGTGTCGCCAGGGCAAAGTGGTTCCGTCATTTGCAACATTGATCACCCGATGGAGTACATCCCGGTTCTGATCAGCAAGGGAGACCAGATTCTCCTCACCGTGTCGCCCAAGGACTTCTCCTTCATGGCAGAGGAGAGCATTGCCAACATTTACCGACTCTTTTCACGCCATCGGATGAAGGTCAACCTGGTCCAGCAGTCGGCCATGAACTTCTCTCTGGCGATTGACAAGCCGGAACGGGATTTTGAATTGCTGATCAGGGAGCTAACAGAGACCTTTGTTGTCCATTACAATGAAGGGCTTGAGCTGTTGACCATTCGCTTTTATACAGAAGAATCCATTGCAGAAAGTACCAGTGGGCGATCCATCTATGTGGAACAGCGCACCAGAAAAATGGTGAGATTTCTCCTGAAGTAGTTCGATCAGTCTGAGTCTCTTTTGAACGAAAGTCTTTCGCCTGTGGTCGTCTCGTGAAACTGGCCGGGTTGACCGGGCAGATTGTTCTCATACACCAAACGGCCATTGACGAAGGTGTGGCTGATGAAGTAGGAAAATGATTCGCCTTCCAGCGGTGACCATCCGCATTTGGAATGAATATTTTCTGTTGTGACTTGCCATTTGCCGGTGTCAACCAGTACCAGGTCGGCTTTGTAACCCTTTCGGATGTATCCTCTTTTTTCGATTGCAAAGAGTTCTGCCGGTGCATGGCACATCTTCTCTACGATCCGCTCAATCGAAATCTTGCCATTTCTGCTCATTTCCAACATGGCCACCAGGGAATGTTGTACCAGCGGTCCGCCAGATGGCATGGCTGAATAGGGCCGAGATTTTTCTTCAAGGGTATGGGGAGCATGGTCGGTTGCTACTACGTCGATTCGGTTGTCCAACAAGGCCTTCCACAGGGCAGACCGATCGTTCGCTGATTTGATGGATGGATTCCATTTGATCTTTGACCCCAACCTTTCGTAATCAGCGTCTGAAAACCAAAGGTGATGCACGCAAACTTCGGCAGTGATTTTTTTGTTTCTGATCGGACCGGTTTCGAAGAGTGCCAGTTCGGCTGCTGTGGAAAGATGAAGGATGTGGAGTCTGGTCCCATACTTTTTGGCTAGTTCGACTGCTTTGGAAGAAGAATTGAAGCAGGCGCGTGTATCCCTGATTTTGGGATGTTCCGTGACGGGGATCGCATCTCCGAATTTTTCTCTGGCCTGGGCCAGGTTGAATTGGATGGTTGCTTCATCCTCGCAGTGAACGGCAATCAGCATGGGAGACTGACTGAACAATTCAGAAAGGGTTTGCGGATTGTCTACCAGCATATTTCCTGTTGAGGCTCCCATGAAAACTTTGATGCCACATACTCTAGACGGATCGGTTTTCAACAACTCCTCCAAATTGTCATTGGTGGCTCCCATGTAAAAAGAGTAATTGGCGAGAGAGCACTTTGCAGCAATCTGGTATTTTTGCTCAAGCAGTTCCTGGGTGGTGGCGGGGGGTTGAGTATTGGGCATTTCCATAAACGAGGTGATGCCACCGGCAACAGCTGCTCTGGATTCTGAGGCAATGTCTCCTTTGTGGGTAAGTCCGGGTTCTCTGAAATGCACCTGATCGTCGATCACTCCAGGTAACAAATATTTCCCAGCGGCATCCAGAACATCTGCCTGCGCCAACAGATTGGCCGGAACCTCTTCCCTGAAAATCTTTTCAATGATTCCTTCGCGAATCAGCAGGCTCGTATCGCGCAGAATCTTACCTTCATTGACAACTTTGGCATTTTTGATGATTAAGTCCTTCATGCGGTTTTAAAATGAGGGGGTTATGCTAAGTAGTTGATGTCAAGACAATGGAAAACGACGGGTTCTTGCTTGGGCTGATTGGGTCGATCTTTTTTTGCTAATTAACTTCTTTTGACCTGCAATTGTTTCACTTTTGGCGCAGTTTGTATTTTTGGGATCCTGTACCCTTGTCATTCAGGGTCAGTGGAAACAGGCCCCGATCATTTGCCTTTTGGCTCTTTCTTTTCAGGACTGCTGAAGTAGCTGGCGATTTTCATTTTGATCACCCCTTTGAAAGCTTCGCCAAATATTCCGCCACTCATCTTGGAGATTCCCTCTTTTCTGTCGGTGAAGATGATGGGGATCTCAACGATCTTGAATCCCAATCTCCAGGTTTTGAATTTCATCTCAATCTGAAATCCATATCCTTTCATTTTTATCCGATCCAGGTCCAGCCGCTCCAAAACGGTATTTCTGTAGCATTTGAAACCGGCGGTTGTATCCATGATCTTCATGCCTGTGACCATTCTCACATATTTTGAGGCAAAATAGGACATCAGCACCCGTTTGAGTGGCCAGTTGATCACGTTGATACCGGAGATGTACCGAGAACCGATGGCCAGATCAGCACCCTCCACTGCACATGCATTGTGGAGTTCCAGGAGTTTTTGCGGGTCGTGTGAGAAGTCGGCATCCATTTCAAACACATAGGTATACTGGTGAGACAAGGCCCATTTGAATCCTGTGAGGTAGGCTGTGCCCAGACCCAACTTCCCTTCCCTCTGCAAGAGAAAGAGTCTGTTGGGATGGACAGCGATCAGCTTTTGCACAATTTGGGCTGTACCATCGGGAGAATTGTCGTCGACGATC